>CAYUZM010000328.1:0-6547 GCA_964449665.1 uncultured Solibacteraceae bacterium | reverse complement strand
AGCGGGTTGCTCAAATGGCTGCCAAACTCAATCGCAATGCCGCGCAGAATGAGCAGCCACAGCACCATCATCAACGGCAGATAGAAGCCGGCGAAGCTCGAGGAATACAACCTGGGAAAGGCAAAGTACAACACGCCGCCTCCGGCCAGCAGCCAAACTTCATTGCCGTCCCAATAAGGACCGATCGCGCGAATTACCGCGCGCCGCTCGCCCGGCGTCCGCGCCACAAAGGCGCTCACAAACCCGGAACCCAGATCGAATCCGTCCAGCACCACATAGGCCGCAATCATCACGGCGACAATCATGAACCAGAGCGTTTCCATGGCGGTTTCCTAGTGGCCCCCTTCCGCGGCGGCTACAGGCCCGTGTTCGATCTCGCGCTGAACCAGAAACAGGAACAGCACGCCGAGCACCAGGTAGATGCCCATGAACCCAAGCAGCGTGAACATCGTGTTGCCGCTCGACACCTGCATGGACGCCCCATCGGCCGTGCGCATCAGTCCGTAGATGAGCCACGGCTGGCGCCCCAGCTCGGCCGTCATCCATCCGGCCGTGTTCGCAATATAGGGAAACGGCAGCAGCAGCATGAGCGCCCACAACATCGGCCGGAAGGCGAACAGCGCGCCGCGCCACAACAGGAACACCGCAATCGCCATCACGCCAATGAAAATGGTGCCCAGGCCCACCATGACGTGGAAGCTGTAGAACAGCAGCGGAATCTGGTCGGGCCACTGGTCGCGCGGGTAGGAGTTGAGCCCGCGCACCTCGGCGCTCCACCTCTTATAGGTCATCATGCTCAGCATGCCGGGTACGGTGAGCGGATTGTCCAGGCGGCCGGTGTTCACGTCGGGCTGGCCCATTAACGCCATCGGCGCGGCGGGCCCAGTTTCGAAATGGCCCTCCATGGCGGCCAGCGTAACCGGTTGATGCTTGGCAACCATCTGTCCCTGGCCATCGCCGGTGGGAAACGCCATCAGCACGGCGGCAATGAATCCGGCCACGACACCGGTGCGCAGAAACGTCCGGCCAAATGCCTCGTGCTTGCCCGCCAGCAGATAGTAGGCGCCAATCGAGGCCACCACAAAGCTCGCCGTCACCACCGAGCCGATCATGTTGTGCAGGTACTGCCAGAATGTCCAGGGGTTCAACAGCAGCGCGGCGAAGCTGTCGAGCGAGATCTTGCCCTGTGCGTCGATCTTGTAGCCCACCGGATGCTGCATCCAGGCGTCGGTGGCGATGATAAAGAACCCGCTCAGCCATGAGCCCACAAACACGCCGAGCGAGGCCAGCCAGTGCACGAAGCGGCTGAAGCGTGCCTCGCCATAGAGCAGAATGCCGAGGAAGGTCGACTCGAGAAAGAAGCTGTACATCCCCTCCATGGCCAGTGTTTGTCCTATTACGCCACCCGCGGCTTCGGAGAACTTCGACCAGTTGGTGCCGAACTGAAACTCCATCGGAATGCCGGTCACCACGCCCATGGCGAAGTTCAGGCCGAAGATCTTCAACCAGAAACGCGCCGTCTGGTCCAGGTGCGCCGACTGCGCGGGGTCGCTCGCGGCCACGCGCCAGGCGCGCGTCTTCCAGTAGAAGATGAGCAGCGCCAGCCCCATCGTAAGTTGGGGGAAGAGGTAGTGATAGGTGATGGTGAATGCGAAGTGAAGACGATGAAGCGTGATGGGGGTGTCCATACTTAGGTGTTGATCCCGCGCCGCCCGATTCGATTTCTATGGTAACCCCGGGCGTCGTGAGGGGGCCGCGAAGGACCCTCACAAATAACGCGAGGTCCCGGGCCTGGGCAACCCGGGACCTCTACTTGAGGGGCAGGCGACAAACTGGGATTCATCGCCACTGTTGTACCGATCTTTGCGATCGATGCATGTTGTCCTTTGGAATGCAGTTCACATGCCAAAGTGACGCCGGGCGCGGAGGTGAATGAAATCAACAAGTCACGATGGTTCCTCGCCCCGCCGGTGGGCCGGATTCCCCTCCACGGGTCACCGCCCCCAACAATTGGGTGAAAGAACGGCGGCGGCCGGTTGCTACGATGAGCACATGGGCGCAACCAACGGCGGGCAGGAGATCGAGATCAAACTTCCACTCGCCTCGGCCGGCGCCGGACGGGCCCTGCTGCTCGCCGCGGGCTTCGCCGAACGCCACCCCCGTTGTCTGGAGCGCAACACGCTTTTTGACGACCCCGGCGGCAACCTCAGATCGCGCGGCGAACTGGTGCGCCTCCGCCACTACGGGGGCCAGGTCCTGCTCACCTATAAGACCAAGGGTGCCGACCGCGCCGGAACCGTCGACGGCAGCCGCCACAAACACCGTCCCGAACTGGAAACCACCGTCGCCGACGCCGCGCCGCTAACCGCCGTCCTGCAAGCGGCCGGTCTCGCGCCGGTACTCCGCTACGAAAAGTACCGCACAGAGTTCACCAGGCCCGGTGAAAACGGGCTCGCCTTGTTGGATGAAACTCCGATCGGGTGCTACCTCGAACTGGAAGGCGATCCGGAATGGATCGATCGCACCGCGAGCCTGCTTGGCTTTGGCGTCGATCAATATATAACGGCCAGTTACTTGTCCTTGAACGAACAAAATTGCTTCAAGAACGGTCTGCCCGTGACCGATATGATCTTTGACGAGGCAGAAACCAGTGGACAGGCCTCCGGCAACGCAGATAACCGCGAACAGAAGATATAGGCCGCCGAGGAAGGGATGCGTATTCCATTGCCGTAGTACGTAGAAGAAACACACTTAGAACTACGATTGTTCATTGTGAACGCAATTGTAGTGGTGCTATTCTGCCAGTGACAGAAAGCGACCTACCTGCAACAAACAGGGGGAAGCGCATGGAAACGTAGGAACGAACGAGAACGAGAATGCTCGCAAGCACGATCATCATCGCAATATCGGCTGGTTTGTTCGTGTACTGGTTCCGGTACAGCTGTATGTTGATTCTGAACACGAAGACGGTTCAGAGCTATGCGGCCGACATCGCCCGGTCGAAAGACCTGAGCTTCATGCGGGTGCAGCAGAGCCTCGCGGTAGCGGAGGCATCCTCGCTCGAAATGCTGCGCGAAGATCTGCAGCGCGACTACCAGAAGATCAGCGGTCTGTTGAGCAACGGAAGCGGCCGTAGCGACGAAGACGCCGACGGCTACGTCCTGGAACGCGCCATGCTCGGCATGAACTTCCGCTGGCTGAACGTCCAGTACAAGCTCGCCTCCAAGCACTCCGAACGCATCGCCCGCGCCGCGCTCCTCGAAATGTCGCAGATCGTCGAGCACCACGCCAACGCCTTCGGCGAATCCCTCGCCGCCCAACGCTGCTAACCCCTTTCGCGCCGCCTGCCCGCAAAAAAACCGCAAGCCACGCCAAACAGGGCCGCGCCAAACCGTTTCCCTTGCATACAATAGTCACGTGCCTACTGACGCCGCAATGCAGTCCGCCACTGCGCAATTGGATCAAGTCCGCCGTGAAATCGGCAAAATCATCGTGGGACAACAGGAAGTTGTCGATGGTGTCCTCATCTGCATGCTCGCCGGCGGCCACGTGCTGCTGGAAGGCGTGCCGGGCCTCGGCAAAACGACCCTGCTCCGAACCCTCGGGCGCGTCCTCAATCTGAAATATTCCCGCATCCAGTTCACGCCAGACCTCATGCCCGGCGATATCGTCGGCAGCATGATGATGGAATCCGACGAGCGGGGCACCAAAGCTCTCCGCTTCCAGCCGGGTCCCATCTTCTCGAACCTCGTGCTGGCCGACGAAATCAACCGCGCCACCCCCAAAACGCAATCGGCGCTGCTCGAAGCCATGCAGGAGCGCACGGTCACCAGCGGCCACACCACGCACCAACTCGAAGCGCCGTTCCTCGTCATGGCGACGCAGAACCCGATCGAACAGGAAGGCACCTACCCGCTGCCCGAGGCGCAGCTCGACCGCTTCCTGATGAAGATCCTCGTCGAGTACCCCTCGCGCGACGAACTGAACCGAATTGTCGAGCGCACCATCGTCAAAGAGGAAGCCTCGGTGACGCAGATGCTGTCGCGCGACGAGATTCTCGAACTCCGCCGCGTCTGCCACCAGGTGATGGTCGCGCAGCACGTGCAGGACTACGCCATTGACCTCGTGATGGCCACCCAGCCCACCTCGGAAAACGCGCCCGATTCCACGCGCAAGTACATCCGCTACGGCAGTTCGCCGCGCGGCGCGCAGGCGCTGGTCGAATGCGGCCGCGTGCTCGCCCTCATGCGTGGGCGCTTCCATTTAAGCGTGGACGACGTGCGCCACGTGGCGCCCTCGGTGCTGCGCCACCGCGTCATCCTGAACTTCGACGCGCACGCCGACGGCATGGGCACCGAGACGCTGCTCGACAAGGTGATCGCCTCGGCCGCCACCCCCTCGAAGACTGCGGGCAACTAAGCTAGGCGAAGGCGGCAGCGAACTTGGCCCAGGGTCCCCTCATCGACAGACATTTTCTGGAACGTTTGGAGCGCCTCGCGATCCACTGGCAGAAGTCGTTCGGTGGAATTGTGGGCGGGCACAATGCCTCGCGCTTCGCCGGCCCGGGCCAGGAATTTCTCGACCACCGCCACTTCCACCACGGCGACGACTTGCGCGCGGTGAACTGGCGCGCCTACATGCGCCTGGAAAAGATGTTCCTCAAGATGTTCCAGATTGAGCCGCGCGTTCCGGTGCGCCTGCTGCTCGATTCCAGCGCCTCCATGGGCGCGCCGTCGGAGGAAAAATTCGCCGCCGCGCGGCGTCTGGCGGCGGCCCTTGCCTATGTCGGCCTGGTGCGGCTGGATACCATCGTCCTGCACCCGTTCTCGAACACGTTGGGCGACGCCAAAGTGGCCTCCGGCGGACGGCACCGCTTCGGCCCCGTTTCCGACTTCCTCAGCGGCCTCAAGCCAACCGGCGCCACCGACTTCCTCGCTGTCTCCAAGCAGTTCGTCGAGCGCTACTCGCAGCGCGGCCTGCTCATCGTGATCTCCGACTTCCTCACCAGCGACGACAACACCAAGCCCTTCGACTACCTGGCCGAATTCGGCCACGAGCTTCTGCTCATCCAGCTCTACGCCGACGAGGACCGCACCCCGCCCTGGGACGGCGAACTGGAGTTGCAGGAAGCCGAAACCGGCAGCCGCGTGGAGATGAACTTTGACGCCGACGCGCGCGAGCGCTACACGGCGGCGTTCGACGAGTGGAGCGAGCAGTTAAGAAGGACGGCCCTGCGCCACGGCGGACGCTACGCCGCGATTTCTTCGGCATTACCGGTCGAGGAGGCTGTCTTTGGGCCTCTGGTGCGCGTCCAAGGAGTGCGCTGAGGCGCGCCAATATGCATCTGCTCAATCTCAGCCTCGCGGAGTTCGCCGCCATCTTCTCGGCCGCCTCGGCGGTGGTGGTGGCGTTGTATCTGCTCGACCGCTCGCGCCGGGCGGTGGTCGTCGCCACGCTGCGGTTTTGGAACGAGGCGCGGCGGCCCGTGGAATCGGCGCAACGGCGGCGCATCCGGCAGTGGCCGTCGCTGCTGCTGCAATTGCTGAGCATGGCGCTCATCCTGCTCGCCATCAGCCAACTGCGCTGGGGCAGCCGCGAGACGGGCGCGCGCGACCACGTGCTGCTGCTCGACACCTCGGCCTGGGGCGCGGCGCGAACCGTGGTGGACGGCGCCACCCAATCGCTGATCGACCAATCCAAAGGCATGGCGCTTGGCTATGTGCGCGCGCTGCCTCCGGTGGACCGCGTGATGGTGGTCTACGCCGATGGCCTGGCGACACCGGTGACCGCGTTTGAATCGGACCACCGCAAAGTGGAGGAAGCCGTGCGCCGCGGCCGCGCCGGCGCGTCGGCGTTGAACCTGGCGCAGGCGATGGAATTCGCCCGCACCACGCTCTCGCGGCACGCGCGCTCGGCGGGTGAGATCGTGCTGGCCGGCGGCGCCCGCGCGCTTACAGGCGAAGCGTCGATGCCCGCCGAATGGCCCGCCAACCTGCGCCTGCTGACGCCGCGTGGGAATCCGGAAAACGTCGGCATTCGCAAGTTGGGACTGCGTCCTTCGCCCGAAGATCCTGGCTTGTGGAAGGTGCTGGTCTCGGTGCGCAACTACGGCACGCGCCCGCATTCGGCGGAGTTGACGCTGCACTTCGGCGGATCGCCCGCCGGTGGCCGTGTGCTGGAACTCGCCCCCGGCCAGGAAGTGGAAACCGCCGTGAACTACCGTACGCGCGCGGCCGGTCTGCTCGAAGCGCGCGTGCGCACGCGCGGCGATCGCTTCAGCGGCGACGACCGCGCCGTGCTCGAGATGCCCGCGCAGCCCGAGTTGAGCGTGACCGTTTGCAGCGATGAGCCGGAGCTGCTGCGGCCCCTGTTCGGAAGCCTGCCCATGCTCACCGTCGCCATGCGCACGCGCGCGCAGTGCGTGGCGCAGCCGCCCGAAGGCGCGGCCATCTACGACCGCTTCGTCCCTCGCGGCGGATTCAAGGGGCCCTCTCTGCTGCTGGAACCGCCCGCCGAACAATCGCCCGTGCCGGTGGCCAAGAGCGGC
>CAYUZM010000327.1:1158-6558 GCA_964449665.1 uncultured Solibacteraceae bacterium | reverse complement strand
TCGGCTACACGCCGGTGTTCCTCATCATGGGCAGCTTTCATCTCATCGCCCTGCTGGTCGTGCATCTTTTCTTGGGTGACATGCAAAGGATCAGGAAATGAACCGCCGCCAAGCAATCGCCACGGGACTCGGTGCCGGTCTTACCGCCTGTTCCACGGGCCGGGCCGCCAGACGCCCCAACATTCTCTTCGTCATGACCGACGACCATGCCACCAGCGCGCTCGGCTGTTACGGCAACACGCTCGTTCGCACGCCCGTGCTTGACCGCCTCGCCTCGGAAGGCATACGCTTTACCAACGCTTTTTGCACGAATTCTCTTTGTGCTCCCGGCCGCGCGGCCACCATCACCGGCACATATTCCCATCGCAACCGCATCCTCGGCAACTCCGAAATGAAGGGCCAGGAGGAGCACCTCGACCAGAGCCTCCCCACCTACCCACGCGTCCTCCAGGCCAATGGCTATCGCACCGCGCTTGTCGGCAAATGGCACATGTCCGATGACCCCCAGGGCCTTGACTATTGGTGTGTGCTCCCAGGCCAGGGCGTCTACTTTGATCCGGAGCTGATCGAAAACGGGCAACGCAAGAAATTCACCGGCTACGCCTCCGACGTGACGACCGATCTGGCCCTTCGATTCCTCGAACAGGCGGGCTCAAGCAATGCCGGAGACGGCAAGCCATGGTGCCTCGTCTATCAGCACAAGGCGCCGCACCGTCCGTTCCTGCCGCCACCCCGTCACGCCAAGCTCTACGACGGTGTCGAACTCCCCTATCCCGCCACTTTCGACGACGAATACGCCACCCGCAAAATCGCCGCCGCCGCCGAGGATATGCGATTCGATCTCTCGCTCGAGCCTGACTACAAGAACGAGATCCCCAAAGGCCTCAATCCTGCCGCGAAGAAGCGCTGGATCTATCAACGCTTCGTTAAGGACTACTACGGCGCCATTGCCGGTGTCGACGACAACCTCGGCCGTGTGCTCGACCATCTGCGCAAGACCAACCAGTACGACAACACCCTCATCATCTATACGACCGACAACGGCTTTTTCGTCGGCGACCACGGCTGGTACGACAAGCGCTTCATGTACGAACCGTCGCTCCGCATTCCACTCCTCGTGCGTCCTCCCGGCGGCATCCCGTCGGGCCGCACCACCGAAGCCTTCGCGCTCAACATCGACTACGCCTCCACCATCCTCGACTACGCGGCCTGCCCCATTCCCGCTGAAATGCAGGGCCGCAGCCTGCGCCCAGTGTTGGAATCCTCGACGCCGCCGGCCGATTGGCCTGCGTCGATGTACTATGCCTACTACGAAAACTCCTGGGCGCTGGCCGGAAAAGGGAAAGAAGCGATGTCCGACCCCAGCTTTGCGTTCTTTACACCCCACCGAATCGGGCCTCACCGCGGCGTCCGCACGCGGACCCATAAACTCATCCATTACTACAGCGAAGGCGAGTATTGGGAACTCTTTGATCTGGTGCAAGACCCTAACGAAATCAATAACTTATACGGCAACCCCGCAGTGGGCGCACTCACCGGCGAATTGAAAGCGGAAATGACAAAGCTGCGCCGCCAATATTCCGACCACGCGTGACAGACCTCCAGCAAGGGAACCTTTGCCTGTTTGCTGTCGTACACTATTGCAGAGATTGAAGGGAAATGCCGTACTGCACACAATGCGGAGGCCAGGTGTCAGCCACTGACACCTACTGCTGGCAGTGCGGCGCCATGCAACCCGACGCGGCGCCTAAGACAGAGCACTCGGCCGCCGCGGCCGGTCCTGCCGGCGCGAAGAAAGACTTCACGGATTCCATCGAAGACCGCACCTGGAAAACGCTTTGTTACCTTCCCGGCCTTGGCTGGATCGCAAGCGTGTTCGTACTCGCCGCCCAACGCTTCCAGCACGACCGCAACTCGCGCTTCCATGCCTTCCAGGGCCTCTATCTTTTCGTCGCCTGGCTGATCATCGATTGGGGCGTGGGTCCATTCTTCTGGAGTGGGCGGTCGGCATCGATCAATATCAAGAGCCTGCTTCACCTCGCTTTGGTTGTTACGGGTATCTTCATGATGGTGAAAACGCACCAGCGGCAGAATTTCCGCCTTCCCGTCTTCGGCGAACTGGCTGACCGCAGCCTCGCCGATCACCCGTAAACCCCCGAAACCACGGGTAGTCCCCCTTACCATTCCTTTGCCGGTACGGTACTCCGTACCACTACTGCCCCACTCAAAAGTACCCTTGCTGGGCCGGGAGTCCAGCCGGGAAACTAGCTGAAGAGGGAACTGGATGAATCGTCGAGAGCAGGAGATGTGGAGTCCGCGCGAAGTGGCGCGGCTGCTCTCTCTACTGGAGGCCGAACGCCGGTACTACCAGGAAATCATGGCCGCCGTGCCCTCCGGATTGGGCATCATCGGTCCCGATGCCACGGTGCAGATCAGCAATCGCGCTCTCCGCAGCATGTTCCACCTGGATCCGCTCACGATGGGTGATCCGCCCGTCGAGCAAATCCTCCCGAGTGAAATTCTCCGCACCGCCGTGCCCGAAATGCTGGCCGGCAGGCGCACTGAGCCCATGAGCGAGCTCAGCATGCAGCCAGACGGCCGCTGGATGCGCTTTGGCTTGCGCCCTTTTCGCGATTGGGACGACTTTTCGAAGCTCGAAGTGCTGCTGACGGTTGAGGAATCCACCGAAGCCGCCGAGCAGGCCCGGGCCACCGCCGAGGGGGAGCGCGACCTTTTGCGCGAACAACTCGCCGCGCTTCCCGCCTTCCATTGGGAACTCGATCCCGCCACCATGCGCTTCACCGGCGTCGATACGCAAGCCGCAGCCGCGATGGGGCTGGATACGGAACTGTGGCGGGAAGGCGCTGAATTCTGGAGCGCGCGCTTGCACTCCGGCGATCTGGCGCGGCTGAAGGGCTTCTGGGAACGCTCCCTCGCGGGCGCCGCTTTCCGCGCTGGTGACTACGGCCCTCCCGCAAAGGAGGGCCGCTCGCGCCGCCTGCGCGATCATTGGACGGTCGTCCGTGACGACTCTGGCGCGCCGCGACGCGTCCACGGACTCACCGTCGATATCACCGCCGAGTACGAGATCTCGCGCCTCAGCGCCCAAAGTGAGCGCGTGGACGCGCTCCACGACCTCGCCGGCCGCATCGTTCACGACTCGAACAACCTGCTCATGATCCTTTCCGGTTACGGAGAGGAACTGCTGCACGGTCTCGACACAGACAATCCCCTTCGCGGCCACGTTCAGGAGATTCTCGCCGCGGGTGACCGTCTTTCCGCCCTTACCTCAAAGCTTGCCGCCAGCACGCGCCGCGAATCGGATCCCGAGAGCCGCGTGGTCCAACTGGCGCCGCTTCTCGCCGAATGGCGCGATTCACTTGCCGCCATGGCGGGCGACGCCGTTCAGCTCAGCGTTCAAACCGGAAGTCCCGACGCGCATGTCCGCACCGATCCCGACCGCCTGCGCTTGGGGCTGGAACTCCTCATCCGTCGCGCTTCCGCCGCCATGCTCTCGGGCGGTTCCATTACCGTCACCACGCGCACCGAACACCGCGAGGCGGCCACCACGCGCCCCGACGGTGCGCTCGGCCACCCTGCCTACCTGCGCGTGGAAGTGCGGGACACCGGCATCGCCCTGCATCCCGAGGCCCGCGCCAGCCTTTTTGCACCCAGTCTCGGCGGCGACCTGAACAACGAAGAACTCGCCCGTTTCTACCGCTTCATTCGCGAAACTGGCGGCGACGCCATGGCCGATAGCGACTACCAGGTGGGCACCACCATCACACTGTTTCTCCCCTGTGCGGAGGAAGAGGCCGCCGGAATTCATCCGCCCGAGGAACCCGCCGCCCCGTCCGCGCCCAAGGAAACCATCCTCGTGGTCGACGACGAAGACGGCATCCGGGCCTTGATGGGTAAAGTCCTCGCGCGCGAAGGCTACGAAGTCATCGAAGCCTCCAGCGGCGAAGAAGCGATCGAGAAATCCCGCGCCTACTGGGGTACGATTCCCCTGCTTGTGACCGACGTGGTCATGCCGGGCATGGGCGGGGTGGAGCTTGCCAGCCAGCTTTCGGCCCAGCGCTTTGGCATTCGCGTCATGTTCATCTCCGGCTACACCGGCCAGTCCGCGCTCTCCTCGGCTCAACTCTCGCAAGGATTCGAGTTTTTGCAAAAACCCTTCACCTTGAGTGCTTTCCTCGGGAAGGTCCGCGCCATCCTGGCCGCTCCGCGCGCCTTTGGACAATCATCGGGAGGATGAGGTCGCGCCGATGGCCGCACAGGGCCTGGGCGGCCCCGCTCGGGCCACGCCCCAAAACGGCCATGCTAAACTAAAAAAGTTATGGGAATTCCGAACGCACGCCGCTTTAAGATCTTGAGCCCAGATGGCACCCAAACCGCCACGGTTGTTGCCGTGTTGCCGAAGGGTGCCGACGTCGACGCCTACGTCGCGGATGTTCGCAGCCGCTATGACTGGAAGGCTCACGCCGAAATGGTGCAGCGGCAGTTCAAAGTCCGCGTCGGTCAGCAGAAGCAGAAGAAAGCCAAATAAGGCTTTCCCGCTTCCGCCCGCACGCGCGAACCGCTACTGCTTCAACCCCAAAGTCCGAATGGCCCGGGCCCCCGCTTGGGCCACTTCTGTTTCCCCATCCTGGCTGAGCTTTTCCAGCGCCGGTCTTGCGTCGGCGGCATAGGTGTGTGCCAGGATATCGGCCAGCCAGATCTTCTCTTCCTTCGTGCGCTGGTGCATCACCGGATAGAGCGCCTCGCGAATGTCCCGCTCGCGGCATAGCTCAATCAGAAACGCATGTGATACTCCGCGCCATGAATACGAGTTCAGCGTGTTCACCAGGTATTGCAGCGGGGCCAACTCGCTCAGTTCGCGCTTGCCCAGCATCACGGCGGCAAAGGCCATGCTCAGCCGCGGATTCATCTTCTTTTCCTCGTCGAATAGCTTCACCATGCGCACGGCGTCTTCGGGGTTCTTGAGTCGCGCAAAGCCCTCTGCCGCGGCGGCACGCAGACCGTCGTCCCGGTCGAGGATGAACTGCTCGTATACCGGCCGATTGCCCTCATCGGGCAGTTTGGCCAGCGAAATGAGCGCCGCCCGCTTCACCTTGATACTCTTACTGTCGCCCAATACCTCGCGGAGTTTCGGGACCGCGTTCTTGTTCTTCAGTTGGCCTGTCGCTTCAATCGCGGCGATTTGAACTTTTTCGTCCAGGTCGCGCAGCAGAAACAGGAAGGAATCGGCCGCCGCCGGGTCGCCGATCTTCTGGAACGCCACGAGCGACTCATAGATCACGGGCGTCTTCTTGCTCTTAACCGCCTCTGCCAGATCGGGGATGGCCGCCCGGCCTCGCAGCACGCCCACCGCCCGCGCGGCATTGGCCCGCGACTGCC
>CAYUZM010000327.1:0-1148 GCA_964449665.1 uncultured Solibacteraceae bacterium | reverse complement strand
CCGGATGCCGGCCTTGGTAAGCGCGCCCAACGCGAGGACGCCGTCTTCCCGTACCTGCAGGTAGGGGGGGATCACCTGGTCGTTCGTATCGGAAAACTGGCCCTTGAGGCTCGTTCCGGCCCGCTTCAACGACGCCGTCAGGCCAAACTCGATATAACCGGGCAAATAGAAGTTCACCAGGCCGTCCGTCGACCGGATCTGGATCTCCTCATCGGGGTCTTTTGTGGCGTTGGCCAGCAGATCCAGCCCGGCCAAGCCCCCCAATCGCACCAACGCGGTCACGGCCTCGCGCCTGACATTGACATCGCCGTCGTTCAGGTACGGCTTCACTCGCTCGATGGCCTGGGGGCTGCCATCCTTGCCGACCTCCTTGAGCATCTTTACGACCTGCTTGGACCCGTCTTGGGCCAGAATGGCGAAAGCAGTCAGCAACAAGGCCGGCAGAGTTCGGATGAACATAATTTGATTAGACCATCGCAACGCCCGTTGCGTTGCGGTGAACAGGCTTAGCGGACGAATTCGACGTTGATCCGGGTTGGGAGAATTCCAGCTTCGAAACCCATATCAAGCAACTTCTGGGCGGCTGCGGGCACGTCTTCGCCACAGTCGATCGTATGGTGATTCACGTACATGCCA
This sequence comes from uncultured Solibacteraceae bacterium, assembly GCA_964449665.1. Taxonomy (GTDB): domain Bacteria; phylum Acidobacteriota; class Terriglobia; order Bryobacterales; family Bryobacteraceae; genus JAFLBB01. Next base: position 512 of record CAYUZM010000327.1, on the reverse strand, counting down.
ACGAACTTGTCGGCAACAGGTGTTTCCATGTCGCGGGCGAACTGCATTGCGTAGTTCAGCGCCTCTTCATGATGGTCGAAGGCATGCTGAATGCTCTCTTTCATCATCCGGCAGCACTCGCTCTTCACATCGTCCGGAAGTGAGCGCAGCAAGGCGTTTGCACCCAGCGGCAGAGGCAGATTGTACTTCTGTTTCCACCACTTGCCGAGATCGGTAATGCAATGGAAGCCGCCCTTGGAAAACGTCAATTGCGCTTCGTGAATCACCAGTCCTAAATCCACCGAATGCTCGCGCACCGCGTCGGGAATCTTGTCGAATGGCGTCACGACGGGGATGAAATCCGGCTCAAACAGGCTCAACGTGAGGAACGCCGTGGTCAGCTTGCCGGGAATGGCGATGCGCTTCCCCTTGATCTCCGACGGATCCATGTTGCGCGTTGCGATCAGCAGCGGCCCGTAGCCGTCGCCTACGCTGGAGCCGCTGGCCATCAATTGTTACTTGTCGTCGACGTA
>CAYUZM010000326.1:0-6572 GCA_964449665.1 uncultured Solibacteraceae bacterium | reverse complement strand
CTCGATGTTCCCGATGAACGGGAATGTCGCGGCCCATAACTCGCCGATTCAGTCGTCCCGCCTCGCTGCTGAGCGCCTCCTGTTCAAGATGCACCGGCAGGGTCTCGCCTGGGGCACCGCGGGGTCAAAGGCACTCTGCAACAAGTACATCATGCCGATCCTGAAGAAGTCTCAGTATCGCATCCAGATGACCAATCCGACGCCGACGGTGAACGGCAGGGCGAAGACGTAGTGGGTGCCGGGCTCGAGAATTTCGACGAAGCGGCCGGAGCGAATGACGAGGGCGCGCTCGCGGTCGCCGATATTGATGCGCGTGAACATAAATGCGTCCTCCTTTGGACTGACGAATGAAACGACGATTTGTTGTCTGGATTTTGGGGCTTGCCTGGTTCTTCGCCGCCGGAGACGCCGCGGGCTTGCATGATAGACAAGACTAATAGGTGCTGCTTAGTCGAATCAGGTTGCATGTAAGCGCAGAGCAGCATTTCGGCTGCCGGCTTTATCGCAAACTTACTGCGTTTGTGGAAAAGTGGCGGGAGAAGGGACCGGGCTTGCCCCTGGAGTTAGCGGACCGATTTCGAGCCGGTTGCTGGAACGCTGGGATTCGAACCCAGAACTCTCTGATTCAAAATCAGATGCTCTACCCTTGAGCTACGTTGGCACGGGGAGCCGTTCCGCAAGCCGGCATACGGTACCTCAGTGAGGCCGCACCAGACGGGTGTTGGGATCCCGAACTTTTGGCTTTGCAGAATCATTGGATTACTCTCCGTCATTAGACACTACCAGAGGGTGGTGCTGTGGGTCAAGAGGAAAGTTTGACGATTCGAAAATGTTAATTGCGACCGCAGATGTCTCGGTCTAATTTGGGTCCGCCCGACGCAAACAATGGTTGTGGAGTTGCACAGATCACTGTCATGGACGACGATCCGCGCTCAGAGTCGCTTCAATGTGTACCCGAAGCGCATTCTCGAGTGCGGATTTGCCGCCAATGGAATCTTCATAGAAAACCGTTCTGAAAGCCGAAATGTCGAAAGGAAGGGTTGTGCCTTTTCGCGCAAGTAGGATTGCGCGCTTATTTAACGCGTGAGCATAACCAAGTTCGTAGAAAACGTTTGGATTGAACTTCCCTTCACCTGTTGGGGTGATGTCAACGATGAGAAGGTTACAGTCAGAAATATCTCGAATAATGTCCGTCAAGATCATACCTGGGCCTACCCGCTCGTCGCCACGAATAGGGTCTACCCCCGCTTGAACGCACACTTTCTGAATGACCTCTCCGTGCACCGTGTCATAGGGTTCCGCAAACGGCATCACGACAAACGCTCTTGGCAGCTCGTTCTGTATTGAGTAGTCGCTGACTGTAATATCTCCGTCTCCCAAGAACCATAAACCAACCTGACTCTGGGGAAGGATGAATGGCAGCGTGGACTTTAGTACGTCGACGCCGTCGACTGCGAGGGTCGCAACAGAACCGCGAAGCGTCGCCGCAAGCTTATAGGTACGGTTGACTTCGAGAGAATCGCCGTCGCCGGTGGCTGCATGATAGGTCCATTTGCTGTCGAAGTGCCGGATTGTGTAGAGTGCATTTCTTTCCGACGTGAGACCCGCGTTGAGGTTGTATCTATTCGCCGGATCGTAGAATAGGACGACTTCGCAGTTCGTCCTGGGCGTCAGCTTCGAAAATTGCACACTGGCCGTAATTGTTCCGCCAGTGAACGTCTGATCGCAAATGACCAACCCCATGGGCAGGGTTTTCTTTTGTCCGTCGGGTACATCAGTCTGATCGTCCTTCGCGCCAAGCTGCTGGCCAGGAAAAACTATCCGCTCACCCTCTGTTCTGACCGTGCCCATGATAGGCACCCAGCGATATGCCATTTGGTTGCTCTCCCGATCGGCGCCAAATCTCTCAATAACCGAACACAGGAATGAGATGTGTCGATTACACCTTCTCCACGACGTACGGTTTCCGGTAGTCCCGCGTGAGCATCTTGTTGGCTTCGTTGTCGCCGATGAACTGTTCTTTGGCGACGTCCCAGCGGAGTTGGCGGCCGGTGCGGTAGGCGATGTTGGCCATGTGGCAGAGGGCGGCGGAGGAGGCTCCGATCTCGATTTCGGCGGTGAGGTCCTTGTGGTTGCGGCTCTTCACGGCGCTGAGGAAGTTTTGCATGTGGAGGCTGGTGGTGTCGGCCGAACCACGTTCGCGCTTCTTCTCCATGGTCACCACGCGGTCCTCGCCTTTGTAGATCTTGTAGCCGTTGTCGTCGACTTCGAGGACGCCGTCGCTGCCGAGGAAGAGGTTGCCGACGACGTTGCCTTTGTTGGTCATGCCGCTTTCACCGTTGGTGAGGACGCCGCGGACTTCGAAGACGATCTGTTTGTCGCCGTAGTCGAAGGTGGCGAGCTGGGTGTTTGGCGTTTCCTGGTCGTCGACGTAGGCGAACTTGCCGCCGGTGCAGTAGATGGACTTGAGTCCTTCGTGCCGGGCATCGGGAAGCCCGAGGCCCCAGCGGGCGATGTCCATTTCATGGACGCCCTGGTTGCCGATGTCGCCGTTGCCGGTGTCCCAGAACCAGTGCCAGTTGTACTTGAAGCGGTTTTTGGTGAAGGGCCGCATGGGCGCGGGGCCGAGGAAGATGTCCCAGTTGACGCCGGCGGGAACGGGTTCGGCGGGCGTGACGCCGATGGACTTTCGGCGTTTGAAGCAAAGCGCCTTGGCGAGGTAAATCTTGCCGATGGCGCCGTCGTGCAGCAGCTTCATCGCCTCCATCTTGATGGGCGTGGAGCGGCTTTGCGAGCCGACCTGCATCATGCGCTTGTTCTTGCGCGCGGCGGCGATCATCTGATGGCCCTCAAAGATATTGTGGCTGGCGGGTTTCTCGATGTAGACGTCTTTGCCGGCGTTGACGGCCCAGATCGCCGAAAGGGCGTGCCAGTGATTGGGCGTGGCGATGGAGACGGCGTCGACGGATTTGTCGTCGAAGAGTTTGCGCATGTCCTCGTACTCGGCGGCCTTGTCCTGGCCGGCTTTGGCGACAGAGGCCTGGGCGACTTCGCGGGCGGCCTGGTTGACATCGCAGAGGGCGGCGATGCGGGCGGTGGGGAGGCCGAGGTAGGTGCGGAGGTGGGCGGTGCCGCGCCCGCCGATGCCGATGATGCCCATGTTGACGCGGTCGTTGGCGCCGAGGATGGGATGGGCTTGGGTGGCGATGGCGGCGGCGGAGGCGAACTTGACGAAGCTGCGGCGGTCGGGTGATGACATGGGGTTCCTTTCGTGGTCACCCTTATAATAATGGAAACGTATGCGACTGCTAAAAGTGCTTCTGCCGATGGCCGCGGTCGTGTGCGTGGGCGCGACTTTGGATAAGGACGATGCGTGGGTTGCGCCGCGGAAGAATTACTGGGCGTTTCAGCGGCCGGTGCGGGCGGAAGTGCCGGTGCTGCGTGATGGGGCGCCGGGGGCGGCGCTTGCGGGCGGCGCGGTGGGTGCGGGCGTGGGCGCTGCGACGGGTGTGCGGGGCGCGGCAGGCTCGGCATGGGTGAAGACGCCGGTGGACGCGTTCGTGCTGGACGCGCTGCGGGCGAAGGGGTTGGAGCCTTCGAAGCCGCTGGGGAAGGCGCAACTGCTGCGGCGGGTGACTCTGGACTTGACGGGCTTGCCGCCAACGGCGGAAGGGCTGGCTGCGTTTTTGCGAGACGAATCGGCGGGGGCGTATGAGCGCGTGGTGGAGCGGCTCCTCGCTTCGCCGCACTATGCGGAGCGCTGGGCGCAGAAGTGGCTGGACATTGTGCGCTACGGCGATACGAACGGTTATGAACTCGACCTGGAGCGCACGCACGCGTGGCGGTATCGCGATTACGTGATTCGCGCGTTTCAGCACGACAAACCGTATGACCGGTTTGTGATGGAGCAGATTGCGGGCGATGAGTTATGGCCAGGCGACCGGGATGCGTTGATCGCGACGGGCTTTTTGCGGGCGGGACCGATTCACATCGTGGGTGGAAATCAAGATGAGGACATGAACCGTCAGGAGGTGTTGACGGAGATGACGGGCGCGCTGGGGAACGTGTTCATGGGGATGACGGTGGGGTGCGCGCGGTGCCACAACCACAAGTTCGATCCGATTCCGCAGGCCGATTACTACAAGCTGCAGGCGGTGCTGGCGGCGACCGAGTTTGAAGACATCAGCATTGCGACGAAGGAAGAGCACGCAAAGTACGACGCGGCGGTAAAGGCGTACGCGGAACGCGAGAAGGTGATCACGGACGCGATCAAGGAGATTGAAAAGCCGTATCGCGAGCAGTTGAGAGAAGAGAAACGCAAGAAATTGGAGCCGCAGTTTGCGGCGGCGCTGGCGATTCCTAAGGAGAAACGGAACGAAGAGCAGAAGCGGCTGGCGGGCGAGGCGGAATCGCAGATTAAGCCGAGTTGGGACGAAGTGCTGGCGATTGTGCCGCCGGCGGAGACGGAGAAGCGCAGGGCGTTGCGGCAGAAGCTCCATGCGCTGGAGCGCGAAGTGCCGGAGGAGCCCGCGCATGCCTTCGCGGTGAAGAATGCGCCAATGGCGCCGTTGTCGTTTGTGCTGAAGGTGGGCGACCACAAGATGAAACAGCAGGCGGTGCTGCCCGGGTTCCTGCGTGTGGTGAGCGACGCCGCGGCGCCGGTGGAGCCGGAGGGGCGGCGGGCGGCGCTGGCGAAGTGGCTGGCGAGCGCGGGAAATCCGTTGACGGCGCGCGTGATGGTGAACCGCATCTGGCAGGCGCGGATGGGCGTGGGGATTGTGGCGACGCCGAACGACTTTGGCGTGCTGGGGCAGAGGCCGACGAATCAAAAGCTGCTGGACTGGCTGGCGACGGAGTTTGTGGCGAAGGGCTGGAGTGTGCGCGCGATGGACCGGCTGCTGGTGACATCGAACGTGTACCGGCAGGCGGCGGAGCATGATGCGAAGAAGGCGGAGGTGGATCCGCAGAACAAGCTGTATTGGCGCATGAACCGGCGGCGGTTGGATGGCGAATATTTGCGCGATGGGGCGCTGGCGGTGGCGGGCGTGTTGAACACGCGGATGTTCGGGCGGCCGATGAAGGTGCCTATCGAAAAGGAAGTTTACGACCTGATTTTCACCGAAGCCGAGCCGGACAATTTGTGGCCGGTGGAGTTGGACGAGCGCGATCATTACCGGCGGAGTTTGTATTTGCTCAACAAACGCACGGTGCGGCTGCCGATGCTGGCGAACTTCGATCAGCCGGATGCGATGACGTCGTGCCCGGTGCGGCCGGTGAGCACGCATTCGCTGCAGGCGCTGTCGTTGTTGAATAGCGACACGATGCGGGGGGCGGCGCGGAAGTTTGCGGGGCGTTTGGAGAGCGAGTGCGGCGGTGATGTGGCGTGCCGGGTGAAGCGGGCGTACGTGTTGGCGGTGGCGCGCGAGCCGGAAGCAGGTGAGTTGTCGCAGGCGCGGGAGTTTATCGCGACGGGCGGGCCGTGGGAGGACTTTGCGCTGGCGATGTTAAACAGAAATGAGTTTGTGTATGTTCCCTGAGAAGAGCGCGGGAATGGCGGGCTGTGGGCGGCGCGAGACGCGGCGCGACATTCTGCGCACGGCGGCGCATGGTTTCGGAGCGATCGCTCTGGAGTCGCTGCTGGCGCGCGAGGGGTTCGGGGCGGCGAAGAGGAATCCGCTGGCGGCGAAGGAGCCGCATTTACCGTCGAAGGTGAAATCGGTCATTTTCCTGTTCATGGTGGGTGCGCCGAGCCAGATCGACACGTTCGATCCGAAGCCCACGCTCAAGAAGTTTGAAGGTCAGCGGCTGCCGGAGAGCTACGGCAAGATTGGCAGCCAGTTCACCGATGGCACGACGCCGATTCTGGCGTCGCCGTGGGAGTTCAAGCAGCACGGGCAGAGCGGGGCGTGGGTGAGCACGCTGATGCCGCACCTCGCCAAGTGCGTGGACGATATCTGCTTTATACGGAACTTCTATACGGAGAGCGTGGTTCATGCGCCGGCGATGTATCAAGTGATGTCGGGGCGCATTCTGATGGGCTATCCGAGCGTGGGCTCGTGGGTGACGTACGGCCTGGGTTCGTTGAGCGAGAATCTGCCGGCGTATGTCGTGATGCCGCAGCCGGAGGGGACGCCCGAGGGCGGGACGCCGATGTGGGGCTCGGGATTTCTGCCTGCCGTGTATCAGGGCACGCTGTTCCGTCCGGGGGCGAATCCGATTTTGCATTTGAAGTCGCCCGAAGGGGTGACGGTGGAGCGGCAGCGCAAGACGCTCGACCTGATTCAGAAGATGAACGAGCGCGACACGCCGCAGCAGGACGAGGAGATGGCGGCGCGCATTGCGAGCTATGAGCTGGCGTTCCGGATGCAGGCGCACGCGCCGGAGGCGGTTGACCTTACGAAGGAGAGCGAGGCGACGCGGAAGATGTATGGCCTCGACGAGAAACGCACGTCGGAGTTTGGCACGCGCTGCTTGCTGGCGCGGCGGCTGGTGGAACGCGGCGTGAGGTTCGTGCAGTTGTATTCGGGCGGGGGGCCGGGCTCGTACGGCTGCCAGTGGGGAATGTTGCTGCC
>CAYUZM010000325.1:0-6576 GCA_964449665.1 uncultured Solibacteraceae bacterium | reverse complement strand
ACTCGAAAACGCCACGCGCATCGGCGCCCACTTGCGCGCACGCATGGCCGATTGGCCGAAGCGCTTTCCCTGCGTCGGGCGCATTGGCGGCATGGGCCTCATGATCGGCATCGAGATCGTACGCGACCAGCAATCCCGCGAGCGCGCCAAAGACTGGCGCGACCGGCTTGAGCAAATGTGCTTCGAGCGCGGCGTGCTCGTCCTCGGCGCGGGCGAGAATACGATTCGTCTTTCGCCGCCGCTGGTCATCACGCGGGATCAGGCCGACTTCCTCGCCGATACGCTGGAGGAGTGCCTCACCCAACTGCCCGGCTATTAACAGAAATACGGAACGGGCGGTAACCTGGATCGAGTGCGCATTCTCGACGTCGGCTGCGGCATCAACAAATATCCCGGGTCCATCGGCATCGACCGCATCGCCGGAACGCGCGCCGACGTACTTTGCGAGCTCGACCACTTCCCCTACCCGTTCCGCGATTCGCAGTTCGACCAGGTCCGCGCCATCCACGTCATTGAACATGTCGCCGACGTCATCCGCACCATGGAGGAGTTTCACCGCCTGGCCAAACCCGGCGGGCGCATCGTGCTTTCCACGCCCCACTACACCGACTTCAGCTCGTTCTGCGACCCCACTCATCGCTGGCACCTGAACAGCTTCAGCTTTCGCTACTTCGGCGCCGATAACGCCGGCTACGGTTACTACTCGCCCGTCCGTTTGCGGGAGATTTCCGTCCGTGTGAAGCTACTAGCTTTCTGGCGATGGCTGGGCTTCGAACTTCTCGTCAATGCGTTCCCGCGCTTCCGCAGGTTCTGGGAATACTATCTCTGCTACGTCGTTCGCGGCAAAGTAATGGACTTCGAGTTCGAAGTGCTGAAGTAGCGCGCCACCAAGCGGTGCGCCGCAAAGCCGCGCAGGAGGCTGCGCCATGCTGACCGAACTGGCGATCTGGGCGTTGCGCCGGTGGCGACAGGGCAGACTGTGCCGGCTCCCCCGTGCACAGGCTCTGGGACCTCTGGCCGAAGACCTTGCGGCCCAATACCTGTTGCGTTCGGGACTGCGCATCCACGAGCGCAATTGGCGGCCCCGCACGGGACGCGGTGAAATCGACATCATTGCGAGCGAAGGCCTCACGCTTGTCTTCGTCGAAGTGAAGGCGCGCACTACGGACGAGTTCGGCGCGCCCGACCGCGCGATCGGCGAAGAGAAACGCCGACACATTGCCTCCGCCGCGCGCCGCTTCTTCCTGTCGCACGGCGACGGCCCCCGTTTATATCGTTTCGACACGGTGAGCATCGTGTGGCCCGGCCCGCTCAACTCCCCCGAATGCGCCTCCGTCGAACATATTCGCGACGCATTCTTCCTGCGCGGCGTTGGCCCCACGCCCTTTGCGGCCCACATTGCCGGTGCACGCCAGGCCCGTATTGACGACGAATGGCGTGATTGACGCTCGCCCGGGTAGTGTCCGGAGCAATCCCTCGCGGCGTCGGAACACATGCTGATCGCTATAATCAGAATTTCGCCGTGCGGGGGGACGATTGCCTGAATTAAGAAAAGATCCGGTCACGGGCCGTTGGGTCATTATTGCCACGGAACGCTCGCGCAGACCCAACGACTTTCATCGCGAACCGGTGAAAATTCAGGGCGCGCGCATCTGCCCGTTCTGCCCTGGTCATGAATTGAAGACTCCGCCTGAGGTTCTCTCCTTCCGCGACGGCGGAGGCGCGAACACGCCTGGCTGGCGCGTACGTGTGGTCCCCAATAAATTCCCCGCCCTGCGCGTGGAAGGCGAGCTCGACCGGGAAGGCGAAGGCCTCTACGACCGCATGAACGGAATCGGCGCGCACGAGGTGATCGTCGAATCGCCGCTCCATGAGACCACGCTCGCCGAACTTCCCGAGAAGAATGTGGAGGAGGTCTTCTGGGCCTTCCGCGAACGCGTGTTGGACCTACGCAAAGACCGGCGCCTCCGCTACATTCTTATCTTCAAGAACCACGGCGAACTGGCGGGCGCCTCGCTTGAACACGCGCACTCGCAGTTGATCGCGCTGCCGGTCGTTCCCAAGCGGGTGCAGGAAGAGCTCGACGGCTCACGCCGCCACTTCGATTACCGCGAACGATGCGTATTCTGCGACGTCGTCCGCCACGAAGCCCGCGACACGCGGCGCGTCGTGCTGGAAACCGAGCACTTCCTCGCCATCACGCCCTACGCCTCGCGCTTCGCCTTCGAAACCTGGATCGTTCCTCGCCGCCACGAGTCGCACTTCGAAAACGCGGAAAGCGCCGTCATCCGCAACCTCGCCTGGGTGGCGCGGGCCACGCTTCGCAAAATGGACCGCGTGCTCGAATGGCCCGCGTATAATCTGGTGATCCACAGCTCACCTGTGCAGGACGGGCCGCTCGAACACTACCACTGGCACATCGAGCTGATCCCGAAGATCAGCAAGGTCGCCGGCTTCGAGTGGGGCACGGGTTTCTATATCAACCCCACGCCGCCGGAAGAAGCGGCCGAGTTTCTGCGGGAAGCCGGGCTACCGTAAGTAGGTGAGGCGTCCTGACACGCTACCCCACCAGCCCGCGCAGCAACTCCACACCCATTTTCATATCGGCCAGCCGCGTGTCGAGGTTCTCCACCTCACGCTCCACGCACAGCGGTCCCTTGTAGCCGATCTCTTTGAGCTTCGCCACGAAGCGCTCCATGCCCACGGCGCCCTGTCCGAGCGGACGTTCGGTGCCCAACGCGCCCGGTTTGTCCTTCGGCGGCCAGTCGCCGTCCTTGGCATGCACGGTCACAACATTTGACGCGAGTACACCCAGCGCGTCAATCGGATCGCCCGTGCCGTAGAGAATCATGTTCGCCGGATCAAAGTTGATCCGCAGGTTAGGCCGCGCCACGTCCTTGAAGAAGCTCAGCAGCACGTGGGCCGGCTCCTGCCCGGTTTCGAGAGCGAAGTACTGGTTGTTCTTTGCGGCGTGATCGCACACCTGCGTCACCATCTGCTTCACCGCGAGGTAATCCGGATCGCCCGGTTCCTCGGGAACAAAGCCGATGTGGCAGGCGATACCGGGCACGCCCAACTCGGCGGCAAAGTCGCTCAAGCGAAGTGTACGCTCAAGCCGTACGGAACGAGTGTTGCGCGGAATGAATCCGACGGTGCGCACCACGGTGGGGATGTCGGCGTAGTCTTCGCCATCGTAGGCTGCAAAGACGGTCACCAGTTTGAAGTCTTCGGCGGCCAGCGCCTGCTTCCACTCAGCAACGGCGGCGGGGCCGATGTCATGATTTCCCGCCAAGCCCAATTGTCCGCACGACACACCGATCTTCTTCAACTCCGCGAGCGTCCGTCCCGGTTCGAACCAGGGCCAGAACATCGCGCCGACTTCCAAGGGTTTCAGATCAGGCATGGGACTTTCTCTCCGTTCCGTTTGCGGGCTTCATTCAGTAGCAACGTTAATTTAGTAGCTTGCGCCGATTCGCGCGGTGGGCAGCGATCGGGCTGCTTCCCAGACGTCACGCAAGACGTGAAATAGGCAAGCTCAGCGGCAAATCCGTCTTGCACGGGAAGCTTCAACTCCTCGGCGTCGCCCGACGCTGCGTAAAGCGTCGCGGGACGGCCCGCGGTGGAGAACTCGATCGTTCCGCCCTGAAAGCTCGCCGTGTACTCCATCGAGAATGGATAACTTTTCGGGTGATGCCATCCGCCGGTGACGATCACCGATCCGATGGCGGCGTAGTGCAACTGGGCCGTGATGAGGTCGATTCCCGCCGCAAGGTCTTCGTAGCCGGTCGCTGAAACCGCTTCGGGCAGGCCGAACAGATGGACGCACATATCGACGTCGTGGATGAGCAGGTCGAACACGCCGCCCCCGCCTTTGCTCGGATCCTGCAACCACTTCCCCCAATGCGGCGCGGCGCACCGGCGGCGAAACACAAACGAACGCGCCTCGCCTAGCCGTCCCGTTCTCCTCGCTTCAATGAGCGGCTGGTAGGCGTCCCAGAAGCGCAGCACGTGGGCCACCATGAGGGTCTTACCCGAACTTTCGGCCGTACGTACCAGTTCGTCGCACTCGGCGGCGGAGAGCGCCATCGGCTTTTCCACCAACACGTGCTTGCCGGCCAGCAGCGCCTGCATCGCGATGGGCGCGTGCAAGTGCGTCGGCAAACACAAATCCACGGCATCGATATTAGGGTCGGCGAGCGCCTCGTCCACGCTGCGGTATTTGCGCAACATGGAGAAATCCAACCGGTCGTCCGACTCCCGGCTCAGGTTCCCCGAGATCCCGCTCAGGTCGCCCTCCAGCTTCCGGGGATCGTCGCTCACCACGGCAACCAGTTTCGCTTCCGGCACATGGCGGAGCGCCTGCAGGTGCGTGCTTCCCATGAACCCCAATCCAACAACGGCTATGCGCATAGAATCGAATATCCTACCACCGCGGTTCCTCGCGGCCCATGCGCGTTACCACTCCACCGGCTTGCCCGGTTCGAGCGCCCACACCTCGGCGCCGAGGTCTTTGATCCGGTCGGCCAGTTGCTCGGGCCTCCCGATGAGCGGCGGAAAGGTTCCATAGTGCATGGGAATGATCTTACGCGGCTTCAGCATCCGGCAGGCAATCTCGGCTTGGCGCGGCCCCATCGTGAACAGATCTCCGATGGGAAGAAAGACAAGCTCCGGGCGGTAGAGGTCCTGGATCAGGCTCATGTCTCCGAACACGTCCGTGTCGCCGGCGAAATAGATCGTACGCCGGTCCGGTAGTTCCAACACATAACCTGCCGCCTCGCCGCCATAGATCATCTGCCCGCCGTCTTCGATGCCGGAACTGTGCAGCGCGTGGGTCATGAACACCTTCACGCCGCACACCGTCTGCGAGCCGCCCTTGTTCATCGCCGAAGTGTTCTGCACGCCCTTCGTTTTGAGGTAAGCGCAGACTTCGTAGTTGCCGACAACCGTCGCGCCGAACTGGTTGGCGAGCGACGCCGCGTTGGCGATGTGATCGAAATGGCCGTGGGTCACCAGGATTGCATCGTCGCGCGAAACCACGTGTTGAGAAGGATAGGCGGGGTTCCCGTCGAGCCACGGGGCCACGAGCAGAACGTCGCCGCTCTCCAGTCTGAGTTCAAACGAGGAATGACCGAGCCAGGTGATCCCAATCATGTGCGTCCCTCCGCCCGGCGCCCACCGGTAGCAATGATGCCGGACCTATTTGCTGATTACGCCTTTTGCCGCCGCACGAGCGATTTCGCCCCGCGCACGTCTTTCCCCGCCGGCTTGCGCTGCGTTTTCGGCTTCAAAAGGTTCTTCACGGAGCGTACCATGTGGGCCACTTCATGCGCACTCTTTTGAATCACCGTATCGGCGCCGGTATTGGCCTCGGTCAAACCCAGCGCGTCGACGAATCCGGAGATGATAATCACCGGTTGCGCATAGCCCCGCGCACGCATCTGTTCGATCAATTCCGTACCTGTCATATTCGGCATACGGTAATCAGTGATCACAAGGTCCACGCCCTTGGACTCGAGAACCGTCAACGCCTCGTCCGGATTCACGGCGACAGAAACTTTGTATCCGAGTTCTTCCATCACGGCGCGCCGGGCACCCAACCCGAGCTTGTTATCGTCCACCATCAGGAGTCGTGCCGGGGATTCGATGGCCTTGGTAGAGGAGGAAGACGTCATGAGAAAGTGCGAAGGTAGCAGAGACAAAATCACACTGTCAATCGTTTTGTAAAGAACTCGAAACAGGCGAGATCAAATCCTTGACATCTCGCATCGCGCCTGGGTCTTCATGAGCCTTTGAAACTGTGCATGAACGGCGCGCGCGAATCACGGCGCACAACCAGCGAAAGGTTCACACCGCGATGCTGTCACTCAACGGCGCGTGGTGCGTTGTAGCCGGCTTTGGCGATGATCTGGTACTTGATGGGCTTGTTCTTTTCGTCGAGAACGCGCAGCGCTTCACCCGTGGCTGGATTCACCAACTCCACTTTGATCTTGCGATACTTGCCGTCGCGTTCCTGGTTGGACGGAGTGTAAGCAAGCGCATATTGATTGCGCAGCGATTGCGAGATCGCACCGAAAATGCTTGGGAACTCGCCATAGAAGCGCGGGAAGAACGATTGTCCACCCGTCTCCTTGGCAAACGTGCGCATCTGGTTGTCGGCCTGCAGAAAGTCCAGGCGCGCAATCGGCCCCAGCGCGCCCCGCGCATCGTAATACTCGCGTAGCGCTTGCATCAACCCGATGGCGTAGATCGGAACCCCCGCCGTTTGCAGTGCGCGCCGTGTTTTGTCGAACGTCAACTTCGAAAAGGTATCCACGCCGCTGGCGATCAGCACGATCGCTTTGCGCCCTTCGATCTCCGACATCCGGTCGGCGGTATCCACCACGGCGTCATAGAGATTCGACTCCGAATAGGCGGCGATGCGCAGGCGCTGCATCGCCTCGTACGCCGCTCGTTTATCCGTTGAAAAGTCCGACAGAATCTCCGGCCGCAGATCGTAGGCGACCACCGCGACGTAGTCTTCCGGTTTCAATGTCTCCAGAAAACCGTAAGAGGCCGTCAGGGTTTGGTACCACGACC
>CAYUZM010000324.1:0-6599 GCA_964449665.1 uncultured Solibacteraceae bacterium | reverse complement strand
ATTCCGTTGTATACAGAGGATAGTGCGTCACGCCCTTGGCATTCCGAAGTTCGTAACCCTGCCATGTATGGACGACGATGCTTCCGCGCGTACCGGTCAGTTCCAGATCGCACACCAGCGGATGAGGCTCCGCGAGCCATCCGAAAATCAACTGGGCAAAGCACGAGGCATCAAAGTCTATAGACATCTGCGCCGTGTCTTCCACCTCACCGCCGAGCATCGCATTCGAGGCAAAGCCTGAAACCGTGGCGGGAAGGCGGTTGGCAAACCAGAGGACCCGATCCACCAGATGGACGCCTGAGGAGAGAACCGTCCCGCCCCCGGCAAGTTCCCTGGCGCGATACCAGGACGGCCCGCCCAGAAAGCCAACGGCTTCGAAGATCGAATCCCTGATCATGACGATTTCGCCGATCTCGCCGTCATCCACCCGCTGCTTCGCTTGCCGGATCTCGGGATAGAAGCGGTGAGTCATTCCGGTGTAGAGCAGCCGGTCTGCCCGCACCGCGGCGGCGATCATGCCCGCGGCGTCGGCGGCCGTTACAGCAATCGGCTTCTCCATCAGTACGTGTTTGCCTGCTTGCAACGCCTCGTGGGCGATGGCGGCGTGGAGAGCCGTCGGAACGCAGACGCTGACGATGTCTAGATCGAGGTTCAGCAGTTCCCGATAGCCGGCCAAGCGCTGGACGCCGGCCGGCGCCCGTTCGAGCGCCTGTGGGACCGGATCCGCCACGGCGACGGCATGTACATGCGGCATTTCCTGAAACGTGGCAAGATGCAACTGCCCCGTGTATCCGAATCCAATGACACCTACTCGGAGTTCGTTCAATTCTCTGGACTCCCGGAATCGTTTGCCATCAGTGGCTATGATTCATTTGTATGATGATATTGCAATTTGTAGCAAAGGCCGTTAATCTTGTCAAGGTGCGTCGTTCGGGGTCGCTGCCTCTCCGTCGGCGGTGTCGCACCCGGAGGAACAATTAGTTTATGGTCATCATGACAGTGCGGGGACCAATCGCCGCGTCCGAAGCTGGGATTATTTTGTCGCACGAGCATTTACTCTGCGATTTGTGGCCGATCGTAAAAGGCTACGATGGCATTCTCGACGATGAGGCGCTTGCGGCAGACGAGTTGAATGCGTACGCGCTCGCTGGGGGCGGCACGTTGATCGACGCCACCAGCGGAGGGTTGGGCCGCAATCCTCACGCATTGAAACGGATCTCCGAGAATGCGGGAGTCCACGTGGTGATGGGCGCCGCATGGTACCGGGAGGACGTGTACCCGTCCTTCATCAACGAGTGGGACACCAATCGATTGGCCGAGCGCATCGTGGAGGAATTGACGGTCGGAATCGATGGCACCGGCATTCGCGCCGGAGTGATCGGTGAGATCGGGACTGAGCGCGGCCACATTACTCCGGCGCAGGAGCGCGTCTTTCGTGCGTCCGCCCGGGCCCAGAAGCGCACTGGAGCCGCCATTTTGACGCACACCACCCACTTCGGCGAGTTGGCTCTCGAGCAGATCGCGCTCTTGCGGGAGGAAGGTGTGGAGCCGGATCGAATTGTGATCAGCCATCTGGGAGATCGCCACGATCCGACGCGGCTGCTTGCGATCGCCCGAACGGGAGTCTATCTCAGCATCGACAACACGGGATACGTCGGAGGCGGTTACCCGGCGGATTCCCTGCGCGCGGCCAACGTCCGCACCCTGATTGAGGAAGGACACCTCAACCAGATTCTGCTGAGCGGAGACGTGTGCATGAAGAGCCATCTTCACGCATACGGAGGCAAAGGTTACGATCACGTTCTGCTCAAGTTCGTACCCTGCCTTCGAAAGGCGGCCGTTAGCGACCAGGAGATCCACTCCATGTTGGTTACGAACCCATGGAATGCTTACGCCCTGCAACCGGCCGATGCTGGCGCGGAGGCGCGGGGCAGTCTGGTGGAAAAGGCTGTCTGAAATGAATCTTTACGACGAATTGGGAATCGGCAGCATCATCAGCGCCCGCAGCTTCAGCACCAAGCTCGGAGGGGCTCCTCTTCCGCTGGAAGTGATCGACGCTATGCGGGAAGCGGCAGGCCAATGCGTCCGGATGGATCGCCTCCAGGATGCCGCCAGCAAGCTGATCGCGGAAGTGACCGGGGCCGAAGCGGGGCTGATTTCGAGCGGGGCCTCCGCGGCCCTGACATTAGGTGCCGCCGCCTGTTTGGCAGGGTTCGACGTCGGACGCATGAACCGCTTGCCCGACACCACGGGCATTCCCAATCAGATCGTCGTTCACCGCTCGCACAGAAACGACTATGATCACGCCCTCCGGGCCGCCGGCGCACAACTTGTCGACGTGGGTTTCAGCTATTACACGTTCGCCTATGAGGTCGAGGAAGCGATCAGCGATCAGACAGTCGCGCTCTTTTATCAAGCCGGAGGCGATGGGCTTGCGCTGCCATTCGCCGAGTTCGTCCGCATCGCCCACAAATACGGCAAGCCGGTGATCGTGGATTCAGCCGCCGAGCTGCCGCCAGTGCGGAATCTGCGCGCCTTCATCGAGGATGGCGCGGATTTGGTCGCCTTCAGCGGCGGCAAACATATTCGAGGGCCACAGTCGACCGGAATCCTTTGTGGCCGTGCCAGCCTGATCCAATCGGCCGCGCTCCAGCACCAGGACATGGACAACTTTCCTGAGTCCTGGCCATTGCGCGGTTGGATCGCCGAAGGGCGTCTGGCCGGACCTCCGCATCACGGTGTAGGAAGAGGTTTCAAGGTTGGCAAGGAAGAGATAGCGGGTTTGATGGCTGCATTGCGGCGCTACGCTCAAAGAGACTTCGCGGCTGAATTGCGCGGATGGATGGCGGATATGCAGTGCATTGTGGACGCTGTTTCCGGGCGGCCCGGCGTTCGCGCCGAACTGCGATTTCCCCAACCCAGCGGGCGAGAGATTCCTCATGCGGTTCTTACCGTCGATCCGGCCGCGGGCTTAAGCGCCGTAGATATTGTGCTGGCTCTTCAGGAGGGCACTCCACCTATCTTTGTCTTCGAACGCCACGCGCGCGAAGGCGTCATTGTATTCATGCCGGAAGCCCTCATTCCCGGCCAGGCTCAAGTGATCGCGGCACGGCTCAATGAGATTCTGAGCCGATGACTACGCCATATCTTTTCCTGATGCTGGCCGTTTTCAGCTTTGGCCTGCTAGGCGTCTTGCATAAGGTTGCCGACCACCGCGGATGCCGTCCCGAGGCAGCCAATCTGTTCCTCTTTCTCGGCGCCGCTGCATTGATGTCGCTGTTCACTCACATGCAAGGAAACCTTACGAGCATCACAGCGCTGTCCTCGCGTGCGTGGCTTATGGCCGCCGGTTGCGGGGTGTTGACGTCGCTGGCAATTCTCAATTTCCAACGCGGAATTCGCTTTGGGAAGATTTCAACAAGCTGGCTGGTCATCAATCTGTCCACGGTGTTGCCCACGATCCTTTCGATCCTCATCTATAGCGAGGTCGTCAGCCTGCGCCGTGCGGCGGGACTGATTCTGGCGCTGGTCGCAATCGGCCTGTTGTGGTTGGAAAGAAAGCAAGACGAAGCGAGCGAGGCGACCAAGGAATGAGTCCCTACATCCGGTTCATGGGAATTGCCTTCCTCACCAACGGCCTGGGTGCATTTGGGCTGCGCGTGCTGGCCGGTCAAGGCTTGGGCGACATCACAGAGCTTCAGTACCTGAGCTTGTGGTACGCCGCCGGGTTTGCAACTGCCTTCGTGGCGTACATGAAGGCCCCTCGCCGCCCGGATCGAAGAGAGCTCGTCATCGGATCCGCGATGGCTCTATGCAGCCTTTGCGGCCAGATGGGCATGGCGCTGTCGCTGTCCAAGGGCGTGCCGGGTTTTATCGTCTTTCCCGTGGCGACCGGCGGCGGACTGCTGTTTGTCGTCATTGTCGGCCGCACGATCTTTCACGAACCTATGGGCGTCCTGGGGAACCTGGGCGTCGCGGTGGGTGTGGCAGCCCTGGTTCTGCTTGCGCTGCCAGGCTGACGGTCAGCGCTGCCGCTTCTCAAATTCGCCGATGTTTTCCACCAGTTGCGCGGACAGTTTGCGCAGCGCGCCGATCTCACCACCGACCGGGTCGATGGGTTCGGGAAACGCCTTTTCCGCCATCTGCTTCGCGCGCTCTGCCAGCAACCTCGCCTGTCGCTGCGGTTGTACCGCTTTCCCGGCGAACTGGCTGGACAGCGCCTCGTGATAGAGGGCCAGCGAATCCATCAGTGGTTGGTAGACATCGCGGAGAGTCCGTAGAAACTCAAGATCCTCCACGGCTTCCTGCCGCGGCGCCGAAGCCAAAGCTTGCCGGATGTGAGCCGATCCCTTGCGGTTAAGTTCACTGGCAATCCTCCAGCGGCGGGCAAGCCTGCGGTGCAACTCCGGGGCCGGCAGTTTCATCCGCGCAACGGCTGCACTGAACGACTCGTCTTCTACCTTCCCGCGCCACGTCTTGGAATCCTGAATCAGCTGACGCCAGTGAGACGATGCCGCGAACATCCGGTCCCAGGTAAGTGGAAGATAGGTCATCGGCCGGCCCGTGAGCGGGATGGGCGCCGGGTGTTCTGGCAGTACGGCCGACTCGCGGTAATACCGCATCATGGCGGCTGCGGCTTTCGCGCCGTACAGGCGTTCATTCGCAAGTTGGAATACTCCGCCGGGCGCAAAAATCTCCTTCGGCTGATCTTGTTCCATCGCATAGTGGCGCATTAGCTTCACCGCATCATCATAGGTCTGAGGCACGTGGGCCGAGCCGGTTGATCTGGCGTTCCAACTGTAATCCGCATTGATCAGCTCCATCGGCTCCTGATAGGAATCGCCGCTGGAGTTATAGATTCCTCGCGCGCCCAAAAACAGCGCGTTCATGGACGGAGTACCGGTCAGCGGATAGTCGGTAACGAAGCGGTCAGCCCCGCCAGTAAAGAAGAGAAACGTGTTTAAGTTCAAGCCGGAGCTGTGCATGAGTGCACGAAAGCTCTCCGTGAACCGCTCGCCGCCTTGCTTCAGAGGAAAGACCTCGCGGAAGCAGACATCAATCGTCTTGCTCGGGGGAAGTTGACGGCCGATATTGCGCCACAGTTCAAGCACTTGCGACCACGCCCCCGATGATGGGCCGTCTGGCAGGTAGACAGGCGAGACCAGGATCACCCGCGTGTCGCGGCTGCCGTCGAATCCTGTCTCTGGATTGCGTACGCTGCTCACCGCCTTTGCCAACTCCGAATACCCGTGCGCCAGTCCGCCCGCACCGCCATCCATCGCGGCCAGCGAGTCGTTCGGCCATCTGCGCCGGCACTGTTCGCAGCGATCCTTCCAAGCCTTCTCCGTACCTTCGAATCCGCCGAAATCTTCGTGGTGGATGTAGAGAGCGCCGGGTTCCACGGCTTTAACATACTCGCGAAGCTCTTCGGCCTTCATGTGGTTGAGCGCTTCGTTTGACCGGCAACTGCCCAGCACCGCCGGATCGTATCCCTTCCGTGCTTTCGGGAAGCCCATGCAGCGGTACGTTTCCCCGTTCGGGTAGCCGCGGCGATTCTCGAATACCGTCCCTTTGAATCCGGCTCCTTGCTCATACATCACCACCGGCTCATACGCCATCCCGTAGCTTGCGCCGTAGCCTCCGAAGATCAGCTGAATGCCGCGCGCGCGCGCGTACTGGTTCAGGCGCCGCATCAAAGGCGCGTAAAAGGCCGGCCGCTTGCCGACGGCGAAACCGAAGCCGTCCACGAGCGCCATATTGATCTTGTAGCGAAGGGCACGGTCCAGCTTCGATTCGACAAGCTTGGCAAACGCTTCCACGCCTTGGCCGCGGTCCCACGTCCAGCCATTCACCTCAATGTTCAAGAGCCAGTCGGAGGCCGCGCGAAACTCAAAATCCGGATAGTCGCGAATGTAGGCTCCTTGAATCGCCACGCCGGCGCTGGTCTTTTCGATAAGTTGCAGTACGGACATCGCGCCATAGAGCACCGCCTGCGGGGTGGCTCCGATGATCCACATTGATTTTGCGTCGGGGACCATGAGCACGTAGCCCTGGCCATAGTGGTCTTGCGGTGAAAAGACAGCGCGGTCAAGCGGCGTCAACGCCACCGGCGGATTTGGGTCGCGGCTCAGATCCCACAACTGAATCCGCAGGTCGGGCGATGCGGCTCCTGCACCAGTCCGTACGTCGAGCGCTGGCGCGGTCGAAATCAACTCTTTGCGCAAGGCTTCGGCGGCCAATTGCATCGGCATTGCGGGTGGATTGTTGAGGACGATCGCAACCTTCGCCGTCTTGCCAAGAACGATGCGGTGATCGGCTGGCTCATAGTATTGCGGCCTGGGCAGGATCGCAGCTTCGGCATAAACGAGCGAAGCAAGCAACAGAAGAACCGGCGTGTGTTTCATCAAGCCCCCATCTCCTGAAGACGTAGGCGAAGGAACTCAATCGCCTGCAACCAAGCGGCCTGATCGCCGCCTTTCGGGTCCGAGAAGTCGAACCGGAACTCCCGATGCAGCCAATCGGTGAGCGCCTGATGTTCGGCCTTCAACTCCTTGAGGCGGGGCGTTCGCTCCGCTGGCGCCATCGCGAGCAACTCGTGA
>CAYUZM010000323.1:0-6601 GCA_964449665.1 uncultured Solibacteraceae bacterium | reverse complement strand
GGGGCTTGCTAGTCGGCTCCCGTGAGTTCACCGCGGGTGCGTGAGGTCGATTCGCTTTGTTGGGTCTCGCACGTCCAGAGGTCCTTGAGGGGCAACGTGTCGGCGTTGGAGCGTTCCTACTCTTCGATTTCGCGGGCGATGCCGCGCCATTGGACAAACAGCCCGGCCACTTTTTCGCGCGAGGCGTGCGTGGCGGCGAAAGCGTCGAGAGATTCCAATTGGTTGGCCGGCTCGAAGAGCTTCTGCTGGTCGTGCTGGCCGTGGATGTCGCCCAGGTGGGGGGCGAGTTCGCGCAGCAGCGCGGCGGTAACGGGACGTCCGGCGGCAAAGGCGCGCGATTTGCCGTTCAACAGAATTTCGCGCTCGATCAGCAGTTCACCCTCTTCCAGTTCGAGGCCGCTGGCTTCGAGCAGCGCGCGCAGGGGCTTCGTCATCGCGGCTTCGAAGATGCCGGCCACGCGGGCACGATCGGCCCCGGTGCGCACCATGTCGGCCGAGGCGCGCCCGCCAAAGAGCAGGCCGAGCGAGTCCACAACGATGGACTTGCCGCTGCCGGTCTCCCCGGTGAGTAGGTTCAGACCGGGGCCGAAGCGAACGCGAACGCGCTCGACGACGGCGTAGTTCTCGACGATCAGCTCGACGAGCATTGAATTGGATTATACGGCGGCCGCCCGGCGGGCGGCTCAATTCTAAACATAACTTTCATAAAATGTTTCAACGGCCTATGGCTCACACCCGTAACAAGTGCATAATGAAATTTGGCAACTTCCCCCATTGAAAGGAGCTCGCCCCGTTGCCTGCATCCGTTTTTCTGATCGCCCAGGTCAATTCGTGGGACCTCATTCTGCAGGCCAAACCGGTCCCCATGGCCGTGATGGCGCTGCTGCTGCTCATGTCCATTCTCTCCTGGGGCATCATCTTTTCCAAGTATGGCGTGTTCCGGAAAGCCCGCGCCGGAAACCATAGCTTTCTGCGCGCATTCCGCCGCGCGACAGGCATGGAAGCCGTTGCGCTGGCGGCCGAGCAGTTCAAAGCGGCCCCGCTGGTGGCGGTGTTCGATTTCGGCTATGAAGAGGTGGAGCGTCAGGTGAAGGCGCGCGGCACGTTAAGCAACAAGCTGGCCATTGAGCGCGCGCTGCAATTGGGCGTGAGTGAAGAGTTGGCGCACCTGGAACACAACATGAACTGGCTGGCAACGACGGCGGCGATCTCGCCGTTCATCGGCCTGTTCGGCACGGTGTGGGGAATCATCGACGCCTTTACGGCCTTGGGCGTGGCCGGGTCGGCGAGCCTGCGCGCGGTGGCGCCGGGCATCTCGGAAGCGCTCTTTACGACCGCGTTGGGCCTTGCGGCGGCCATCCCCGCCGCCATTGCCTACAATTATTTTGCACACTTGCTAAAGGAGCACGGCGCGCGGATGGACGACTTCGCGCTGGAGTTCGTCAACCTCGCCGAACGGCAGTTCGAGGATTAGCGCATGGGTATTTCGTTGGGCTCGCAAATGGGCAACGGGCGGCGCGGACGGCGCGCGGGCCTGCCCGCGATGGCCGAGATCAACATCATTCCGCTGGTGGACGTGGTGCTCGTGTTGCTCATCATCTTTATGCTGACCGCCCACGTGATGGAGTTCGGCCTGGAAGTGGACGTGCCGAAGGTGAAGCAGGTGCGCAGCTCGGCCAAAGAGCTGCCCGTGGTGACCGTGACCAAGGACGGCGAGATTCAACTCAACGAGAAGCAGGTGAACTTCAACCTGCTTGGCGATGAGGTGCGGCGGCGCTTCCCGAACGAGACGGCTGTCTACGTGCGCGCCGACAAGGGCGCGGTGTGGGAAGTGCTGGCGCAAGTGGTGGGCGAATTGGGCGAGCAGAAACTGCAGGTGCAGATGGGGACGCAGCCGGTAGACGAGGCGGCGCGCCGGTAGAGAGAAACGATGACGGGCCACCGCGACATCCTGGACGAACGCGAGCCGATGAAGCGGCCCTTTACGGGATCGTTGGTGCTGCACGCTGCCGTGTTCCTGGGCGCGGCGGCATACAACTGGCTGGAAGGCCGGCCCCGCGATTCGTTCGGCGATCCGAATGCTTTGGGTGGCGTATCGACTGTGATCACGCCCGTTTCGAAGATTCCGTTGCCTCCGAAAAGCGGCATGGTGAATCCGGTGGCGAACGATACCGAGTCGCAGGCGCCCGCGCCGCCGAAGCCAGAAAAGAAAGCACAGCAAGACGACCGCAAGGCGATCGAACTGGCTACGAAGAAGAAGCTGGAAGAGGCAAAGAGGAAGAACCGCCCGGCAACGAAATCGTATCCGGACCCTCTGACGCAACGGCCAAACCAGGTCTACTCGGAGAGTGGGCGGCAGGCGGTGACGCCGATGTACGACGTGCACAGCAGCGGAAATGGCGTCGGCATTGGCCAGGGCAATCCATTCGGCAACCGTTTCGGATACTACGCCAACATCATTCGCGAGCGCGTGGCGCAGGCCTGGAAGCCGAACCAGCAGGACCCGCGGGCGCGCATGGCGCCGCCGGTGATTTTGACCTTTTCGATCTATCGCGACGGGCGCGCGGGCGACGTGAAAGTGATTCAGAGTTCCGGCAACCCGACGCTCGACTATTCGGCGCAGCGGGCGATTCTCGAAGCAAGCCAGTTTCCCGCGCTGCCGCAGGGCTTCGCGCGGAACAGTGCAACGATTGAATTTCAATTCCAACTGAAACGATGAACAAGAAACATATTTTTCTCACTCTGGCCGCGTTGTGCATCGTGGCGATCGCCTCGCTGGCGCAGTCCGACATGATCATCAAGATCATGAAGATGGGCGAGTTGGCCGTCATCGCCGTGCCCGATTTCCGCGGCTCCGGCGAAGCGCAGCAGTACATGGGCATCTTCAACGCCACGCTCTTCCAGGACCTGCAGGATTCCGGCTACTTCCGCATGGCGCCGAAGTCAATGTACCCGTTGCAAGTGCCGCAGCGCGCGCAGGACTGGCGTCCGCCCACAGGCACGCCGCCGCGCAGCAACGGACCCTGGCTCACCGATTGGAGCAATCCGCCGGTGAGCGCCAACTACCTGCCCATCGGATACACGGGCGTGCAGAACGGCCAGATGGTGCTGTTCGGCTTCTTCTATAACGTAGTGCAGCCCGACATTGCCAACGCGCAGGTGTTCAATAAGCTCTACCTTGCGCCTCTCACCGAAGAAGGTTCGCGCAAGCTGGCGCACGATTTCGCGGCCGACATTCTTTCTCGGCTCGGCGTGCAGACGCTGGCGGGTTCGAAGATCTACTTCACCTCGACGCGCGGCGGTGGCAAAGAGATCTGGGGCATGGACCACGATGGCGCGAATCAGAAGCAGGTGACGCGCCTTGGCTCAACGACGAGTTTCGCTTCCGTGTCGCCCGACGCGACGCGGCTTGCCTTCACAACGTTTGCCAAGGGCAATCCGTCGATCATGGTTTATTCGCTCGAAACGATGCGTCAGTTGCCGTTCTATAATCAACGCGCGTCGTTGAACGCAACGCCTTCGTTCACGCCCGACGGCAAGCAGGTGATCTTCAGCTCGACGGCAGCGGGTGGCGCAGCACAGCTTTACATGTGTAACGTAGATGGCGCGGGGTTGAAGCGTGTGACCTTTTCCAATGCCATCGATATCGAACCAAAGTTCAACCCGAAGAACGCGCGCGAGCTGGTATTCGTTTCCGGCCGCGGCGGACCGCCGCAGATTTATAAGATGAACATCGACGGCACCGATGTCGAGCGATTGACCTCGGGCGAAGGAGACGCGGTGAACCCGGCATGGCACCCCGACGGCCAATATATTGCTTTTAGCTGGACGAGAGGTTTTGCTCCAGGCAACTACAACCTGTTTATAATGGACGTAGCCACCAAACAAATCACGCAGTTGACGCACGGTGCGGGTCGCAACGAGAACCCGAGTTGGGCACCGGATGGGCGTCATCTTGTGTTTTCGTCCAACCGAAGCGGCTCAACTCAGATTTGGACGATGCTGGCGGATGGGAAACAGACACGCCAGCTCACCACGCAGGGGCGGAACGAAAACCCCGTGTGGAGCAAATAGTTTTTTGTGTGCAGCGCTCCTCTTTGGGCAGGGTTGTCCCAGGGTTGTGTAGCGCTATAGAGAGAGAATAATTCGGAACTGGTTTCCGGGAGGGATTGCTCAGAAATGATACGGACGAAGAGATTCACATGGTTGATTTTGGCCTGCGTACTGGTCGCGTTCGCGGCCGGCTGTAAGAAGAAGGCGCCGCCGGCGCCACCACCACCGCCACCGCCGCCCGAGCCCAAAGTGGTGCAGGCCGCGCCGGCGAAGCCGGTTGTGGGCACCTTCAGCGCCCAGCCGAGTTCCATTCAGCGCGGACAAAGCTCCACACTTCGTTGGAACGTAACCGGCGCCGATTCGGTTTCAATCGATAACGGCATTGGCGTGGTTTCGGCCAGCGGCACGCGTTCGGTATCGCCGTCGAGCTCGACGACGTACACGCTGACGGCGCGCAACGCCGGTGGCGCGACCACGTCGACGGCAAGCGTTTCGGTAACCGACCCGCCGCCGCCTCCTCCGCCGCCGACTGCGCAACCGAAGGCATCGCTGGACGAACGTCTGCGCAACGAAGTGACCGACGTCTACTTCGACTACGACAAGTACGACGTGCGCGAAGACGCGCGCTCGGTGCTGTCGCGCAACTCCGACGCGTTGAAGCGGATTCTTGCCGACTTCCCGAACGCGTCGATCAGCGTGGAAGGCCATTGCGACGAGCGCGGCTCGGCCGAATACAACCTCGGCCTGGGCGACCGGCGTTCGAACTCCGCCAAGGAGTTTTTGACGCAGCTCGGCGTCTCCGGCGACCGCCTGCGCACGATCAGCTTCGGCAAAGAGAAGCCGCAGTGCAGCGAGGCGAACGAAGACTGCTACCAGAAGAACCGCCGCGTGCACTTCTCGGCGGGGCAGTAATCAATCGACGGTAAAACCAATGCGGCATGGCGCGCTCCCAGCAAAGAGAGCACGCTATGCCGTATTTTTGTTTGAGGAGGACCTGACATGCGTCTAACCCGTTTCGTGCTTGTGGCCGCGTTGGCCCCCGTGGTTGTATTCGCGCAGAAAAAAGAGGTCCTGGAGATGCAGCGCGACGTGCTGCTCATGCAGGACCAGGTTCGTACGCTGCAGCGCACCGTCGACGAAAAGATGGCCGCGCTCACCGTGCTGGTGCAGCAATCGGTGGACGCCGCCAATAAAGCGAACACGGCTGTGGCGCTGATGGAGCGGCAGCTCGACGACCGCATGAAGGGCCAGGAGAAGAGCGTCGCCGCGCCCGTGGCGGGGCTGAGCTCCAAGGTGGATACGCTAGCCGACGAGTTCCGTTTCGTGCGCGAGACCATCAACGAGATGAACTCGAAGATGTCGAAGCTGAATACGCAGATGACCGACATCTCACAGACCGTGGCCACGCTGCAAACGCCGCCGGAGCCGCCGCCGGCCGCCGGTCCAGGCGGGGGTTCCGCCTCGTCCGCCACGCCGCCGCCGGGAGTGACCGCGGAATCGCTGTATAGCGCCGCGCTGAAGGACAAGTCCAGGAGCAGTTACGATCTGGCTCTGGCGCAGTTTCAGGACTTCCTTCGCTGGTACGACAACACCGACCTTGCGCCCAACGCGCAGTTCCACATCGGCGACATCTACTACGCGCAAGGCAACTATGAGAAGGCGATCGAAGCCTTCAACATGCAACTGGAGAAGTACCCGGAGAACACGAACAAGAACCCCGACGCGTTGTTCATGAAGGGCCGATCTCTCATGCAGTTGGGCCGCCGCAGCGACGCGGCCACCGAGTATCGCGCGCTGATCCAGAAGTATCCGCGCACGGAGCCCTCCGACAAGGCGCGAGCGGAGTTGAAAAACATGGGCCTCAGCGCCACGCCCGCCGCGCCCGCCCGCAAGAAGCGCTAGGCCGATGATGCGCACCGCCGCCGCGTTGCTTGCCGCCGCCTGCGCGTGGACCGCGATGGCGGGCGAGTTCCCAAAGACTCTGAACGCGTTTCCCGGCCGCACGCCAAAGATTGACGGCAAACTTTCCAAGGGCGAATGGGACGATGCGACGGCATTCACGGGCGTGAGCGAATGGATTCCGCAGTTCTCCCCCACCTATGACGACCGCGACCTGAGCCTGCGCGGCTGGGTGAAGCACGACGGCAAGCGCCTCTACTTCGCCTTCGAAATTCGTGACGACGTGCTGTACGGCATCGACACCGGGCGCTGGCTGCCGGAAGAGAACCCGAAAGTGCATGATCTTACGCGCGAGGGCTTTCCGTGGTTCGGCGATGAGATGGAGCTGTTGATCGACGCCTCAAATCGATGGGTGGCGAACGAAAGCGTGGCCGGAAATGGCGCGTCGTGGCAGATGGTGGCCAATCTCACCAAGTCGCGGCTGGGGGGCGTGGGCAACGGCAAGGGTGGGCTGCTCGAAGGCGAACCGAGGCGTTTGGAAGCCGCCCGGAACACGTAACGGTAGTGGATTGAGACGCGGGCGATGGAAGCGGTGGCGCGGGGGGCGGATCGGAAGGCAAAGCCGCGGCGCTCAGCGATCCGAGTGGCG
>CAYUZM010000322.1:0-6602 GCA_964449665.1 uncultured Solibacteraceae bacterium | reverse complement strand
GCGGCCCCATGCGCCCGCAGCGTCATCGCGATCAAAGCGAAGTGGTGAATCGTATGGCTGCTCAACGTCATCAGCTCGCGCGCCACCGACGACATCAGATACGGATCGCGCAATCCCATCGCCGACGCATCCTCGGCGCGCACGAACAAAACCGAGTCGCCCATCAACACCGGGGCCGACTCCAGCCGCGCAATCAACTCGCGAATCCGCGCCATCGCCGCTTGCCTGCTCCGTTCGATCGCCGCATCGCGCTTCCGCGCATCGTAGTCCACATGCGAGCAGACCAGCCCATCCAGGAAGCACTCGTAGAACTCGATGATATGGCGCACGTGCCCGCTCACGCGATGCGGCGCCAGGCCCTCCGGCGTCGTCAAAAACGCCTCGTCGCTGATCGTCACCAGCAGCGCCAGCGCCTGCCGCAGCCATCCCACGTTCATCCGAATCAATGCTAATTGCCGCTCGGCCACGCCGCGTTCGATGAGTAGATCCGTGCTTGCCATCGCGCTTGAAATCCCGCCGCCTCCGCCATTTATTCCACGCCCCGCCGCGTTTCATCCCGGGAATATCGCCGCCCCCACGCGCGATTCCAGCGGTGAATGAAACGCCCAGGAGTCGAACGGCCCCACTGGCCCGAATACCTGATCGAAGCGGCCGCCCTCGGCATCTTCATGATCTCCGCGTGTGTCTTCACAGTCCTTCTGGAACACCCCGCCTCGCCCGTGCATCAGGCCATCGACGACGCCCTCCAACGACGCCTGCTCATGGGCCTCGCCATGGGACTCACCGCCAGCGCCATCATCCATTCGCCCTGGGGCCACCGCTCCGGCGCGCAAATGAACCCCGCGCTCACCTTCACCTTCTGGACCCTCGGCAAAATCACCACGCGCGACGCCTTCTTTTACATCCTGTTTCAATTCGCGGGCGGCCTCTTGGGCGTCCTGCTCTCCGCCATCGTCATCGGCCCGCCGCTCTGGCACTCCGCCGTCAACTTCGCGGCCACCGTCCCCGGCATGCCCGGCGCAGCCGCCGCGTTCTGGAGCGAGGCCGCCATCTCCGCGTTGCTCATGGCAACGGCGCTTATCGTCTCCGCGTCGCGCACGCTGCGTCCGTGGATGCCCGTCTTCGCCGGCCTGCTCGTCGCCGCGTTCATCACCTTGGAAGCGCCGCTCTCGGGCATGAGCATGAACCCCGCGCGCACCCTCGCCTCTGCCATTCCCTCCGGCGAATGGAACGCCATCTGGATCTACTTCACCGCCCCGCCGCTCGGCATGCTCGCCACGGCGCAACTGTACAAACTGGCCTGCGGCCGCCAACGAATTTGAGGAGTCATTCATGTCCAACCGTCATTACGACGTCATCATCATCGGCACAGGAGCCGGAGGCGGCACGCTTGCGCAAAAGCTCGCGCCCTCGGGCAAACGCGTCCTCCTGCTTGAACGCGGCGACTACGTCCCACGCGAAAAGAAGAATTGGGACCCCCGCTTCGTCAACGTCGAAGGCGGCTACCAAACCAAGGAAATCTGGCACGACCGCGACGGCAAGCCGCTCCACCCGCACACCAACTACTGCGTCGGCGGCAACACCAAGTTCTACGGCGCGGCCCTCTTCCGCCTGCGCCGCGAAGACTTCGGTGAACTCCGCCACCACGGCGGTATCTCGCCCGCATGGCCCCTCTCCTACGACGATCTCGAACCCTACTACACCCAGGCCGAAGCGCACTATCACGTGCACGGCAATCGCGGCGAAGATCCCACCGAGCCCATCGCCAGCGCGCCCTATCCACACCCGGCCATCAGCCACGAACCGCGCATTCAGCAACTCAACGACGACTTCGCCCGCCAGGGCTTCCGTCCCTTCCACACCCCGCTCGGCGTTCGCCTCAACGAAACGGACCCGCACGCGAGCGCCTGCATCCGCTGCAATACCTGCGATGGCTTCCCCTGCCTCCTCTTCGCCAAAGCCGACGCGCAAGTGCTCGGCGTCGATCAGGCTCTCGGCTACCCGAACGTCGAGCTCATGACCAACGCCTACGTCGAACGCCTCGCCACCAACGGCAGCGCCCGCGCCGTGAAGAGCGTGCACGTTGCCCGCAACGGCGCGCGCGAAGAGATCACCGCGGACATGATCGTCGTCTCCTGCGGAGCCATCAACTCCGCAGCGCTGCTCCTTCGCTCGGCCAATGAGAAGCACCCCAACGGCCTCGCCAACAGCTCCGATACCGTCGGCCGCCATTACATGGGCCACACGAACTCCGTCCTCATGGCGATCTCGAAATGCCCCAACCCCACCGTCTTCCAAAAATCGCTCTCGGTGAACGATTTCTACTTCGGCGACGACGGCTTCGACTATCCAATGGGCCACATCTCCTTCGTCGGCAAGCTCGACGGCGAAACGCTCAAGGCAGGCGCGCCGCCCCTCACACCCGGCTTCACGCTCGACATGATGGCCGGCCACTCGCTCGATTTCTGGCTCACCTCCGAAGATCTCCCGCTCCCCGAAAACCGCGTCACGCTCGACCGCGACGGCAAAATCGTCCTCAGCTACACGCCCAATAACGAGGAGGGCCACAAGCGCCTCACCGCGCGCCTCAAACACATGATGCAAAACCAGGGCGAATGCGAAATCCACGGCCACTCCTGCCACCAGGGCCTCTTCGGCCGCAGCCTCTTCGTCGGCCAGCGCATCCCGCTCGCCGGCGTGGCCCATCAAAACGGAACCATCCGCTTCGGCCACGACCCCAAAACATCCGCGCTCGACGTCAACTGCAAAGCGCACGAAGTCGACAACCTCTACGTCGTCGACGGCAGCTTCTTCCCTTCCAGCGCCGCCGTGAATCCCGCGCTCACCATCATGGCCAACGCCCTGCGCGTCGGCGATCACTTGCTTGAACGTTTGGGCTAACCGGAGGTCCCATCATGCTGCGCCGAACATTTCTCACCCTTCTTGTCTTTGCGCTTTCACTCACTCCTTCCGAGCGCAAGCCCCTCGCCACCGCCGTCGATTCCATCGGCATCACCGTCTCCGATCTCGACCGCGCCGTCAACTTCTACACCAACGTCCTCACCTTCGAAAAGGTCTCCGAATTCGAAACCGCGGGCGAGGCGCTCGAACACGCCACCGGCGTCTTCGGCGCGCGCACCCGCACCGCCCGCCTCCGCCTCGGCGAAGAATTCATCGAACTCACCGAATACCTCGCCCCGCGCGGAAAGCCCGTCCCGATCGACTCGCGCGGCAACGACCTCTGGTTCCAACACATCGCCATCATCGTCAGCGACATGGATGCCGCCTACAAGCGCCTCCGCGCCCACAACGTGCAGCACGCCTCCACCGGACCGCAGCGCCTCCCCGATTGGAACCCCAACGCGGGCGGCATTGAAGCCTTTTATTTCCGCGACCCCGACGGCCACTTCGTCGAAGTGCTCGCCTTCCCGCCACACAAGGGCAACGCCAAGTGGCACGCGCCCTCCACGAAGCTCTTTCTCGGAATAGATCACACCGCCATCGTGATCTCCAACACAGAGGCCAGCCTGCGGTTCTACCGCGACGTCGTCGGCCTCGCAGTGACCGGAGCCAGCGAAAACTACGGCACGGAACAGGAGCACTTGAACAACGTTTTCGGCGCGCGATTGAAGATCACCGCGCTCCGTGCGGCCAACGGCCCGGGCATCGAGTTCCTCGAATACCTGGCCCCGCGCGATGGCCGCCCCTTTCCACCAGAGACGAGGTCGAACGATCTCATCCACTGGCAAACCAGGTTCCTGGGCGGCAGCGCGGAAGAAGCCGCGCG
Organism: uncultured Solibacteraceae bacterium; assembly: GCA_964449665.1. Classification (GTDB taxonomy): domain Bacteria; phylum Acidobacteriota; class Terriglobia; order Bryobacterales; family Bryobacteraceae; genus JAFLBB01. The sequence continues at coordinate 2,815 of CAYUZM010000322.1, read as the reverse complement.
GCGGCTCCAGCAAGCCCGGTCCCCACTGATCTCCTCCGGCGTGGTCACACAACCGGACGGGCATTCGGGTTACCGGAAGTCTGTTGTGGCGCGCGATCCGGACGGCCATGCCGTTCAGTTCGTCGAGCGCTAATCCCGATTCTCAAAAAACAACCTCAAGGAGAAATGTAGTTATGAAACTCAACCGCTTGATCTCTGTCTTCGCGTTGTCGGCTCTCATGATCGCCGCCAGCGTCACCTTCGCCGCCAACAAGGCCGACGTCCACACCACCGCCGGTTTCCAGGGCCCCAAGGCCAACACCGGCACCGCCATGCACACCTACGAGAACGGCAAAAGCATTTTGCGCGTCTCCGACGACTTTAAGGTGCCCGATACCCCGGCTCCCACCTGGCGCGTCATCGATTCCAAGGGCACCGTCTACACGCTCGACGCCTTCAAAATCAAGGGTGGCGAAAAGCGCATGGTCGTCGTCCCCGCCTACGTCCATAACATCGCCAAGGTCCAGGTCTACTGCGCCTGGGCCGAAGTGATCCTCGGCGAGGCGCCGTTCTCCTCATCGGTGAAGTGATCGATCTTCCGTAACAACGCACCCGCTTGCAACAGGGGTGTTGATTCCCTCCGGGGGCATGGCCTGCAACGGCCGTGCCCCCGATTTTTTTGCTTAGCCCGCCCGGCCGTAGATCGCCAGATCGCGGCCCCGCGCAATCTCCGTGTTCACAATCGCACCGTCCCGCAGGCTCTTCAGCGCGGCCAGTTCGGGGTCGCGCCGGTAGCCATCGAAGGCATCTCCATCGGGAAAACTCACGACGTGGACTTCCCGAAACGTCTCACCTCGCGCGCCTTCATCGAGACGGATGACACGCTCAATCCTCCCGTCCCATCGCGATAGGATCGCCGCCGCCTGCGTCTCGAACTGCGCAAACGCGACGGCGGCATCCTTCCGAACCTCCAACGTCACGACAAGTATCAAGCGCGGGTTGCTCATAGACATTCATGCTACGTGCTCACCCGCGCCAATCTCCGCGGCCTCCTATTGAACGAACACCGTTACGCCCCCCTGCGATTCCGCCGCGCCAATCTTCAACACAACGGGCGCCGGAGACGCAACGCCCGAAGGCGTCACGGCGTTGATCTGCATCACACCCGCCGTTCCGGGCGCCTGACCCCGGAACAACAGTTGCGCCGGCTGCCCACCAATCGTGAGCGTGGTTTCCGCCGCGGGCTCCGGGTAGACCCCATCCGCCGGCTTCGCGCCGCTCGCGCTCGGCGGCTGCGTCACACCCTGGCCCGTTGCGAACAGCACAATCACGCTACCCGCCGTAGCGGGATTTCCGGCCGAGTTCAGCGTGCCGTCCTGATTCAACACCACCAGATAGAGTCGCGGATTCGCAGCGACTACCGGGAACCGTCGCGGCTCACGCGCTTGCCCGTTCACGGTCACCTGCACAACGGCTTCCGCCGCGCCAGCGATCTCATACGGCACCTGCAAATTGATCTGGTCCGCGTGCGCATAGTAGAGCGGCGCCGGCACCCCATTCACGGTGACATCAGCGCCCGGCCCTGACGTGGGCAGCCTTCCGGTTACCGGATCGAATGCGAATGCGATGCCGTTGATGGGCCCAAGGCCTGAACCGTATAACTCCAGCAACTCGCCCGGCGCCACCACTTGCTGCACCGGTAGAATCCCCGGCCCAAGCATCCATAGCTCGTTCGAATTGCCCTCACGCGTCGACCCGCCAAAGAAGAATGTCGTTCCACGGTCGGCGGCATACGCCGATTCATGCCTGCTCCGCCCGCTTGTCGGAGCCCCCTCCACCGCGGGCTGCTGCCAAGTGTTGGTCGCCGCGTCCCATGTCCACGTGTCGTTCAACGTTCCGCCGCCGCTGCCCCCATAAAGCAACAGCCGCGCGCGCACCCGGTCAAACGAAATCCCAAAATGCTGGCGCGCCGGGGGCCGCGTTGCCGCCGTGCGCTCCGTCCAACGGTTCGTGTTCAGATCGAAAGACCACAAGTCGCCCAGCGGACACGGCCCGAACCCGCTTGCGCATCCGCCGTAGAGCAGCATCTGGCTGTTCGCCGGATCGTAGACCGCGTGGTGCAGGCATCGCTTCAGCGGACGCGTGCCCGTGGGCGTGAGATTGCTCCAGCGGTTGCTCGCCAGGTCGAATGCCCACGTGTCGTCGAACCGGCCCGCATCGGTGAAGCCGTGCGAGATCACCATGCGCCCGCGTGCTTCGTCGAGAATTGCCGAGTGGCCGTAGCGGTCGCTCGGTCCGGCTTCATTCGCCGCCAGTTGCTGCCAGGCGCCCGCGTCAATGTCGAATGCCCACACATCGCTGAAGAACCCGCCCGCCTGCCCGCCAAACACGATGAGCCTGCGCCGCGCCGCGTCATGCAGTAACGTATGACCAAAGCGCGCGGCGGGTTTGGGCCCGGTGGTCTGCACCTCTTCCCAACGCCGCTGGGCGAGCGAATAGAACCAAAGGTCGTTGCGCGCCGAGTTGTCCAAGCCGCCAAACATATAGATGCGGCGGGCCGCGCCGTCGTAAGCAATGGTTCCGTCCACCCGCGGCGCCGGAGCCGTACCATCGGCCGGAAGCCGCGTAAATGCAAGCGGTTGGGCGGCAGCGCAAGCTGCCCCCAGAATAGAGATAAGGATGTGAAATCGCATATCCGGTAGATCCCCGGGCCGCGCGCAAAAATTCTTGCGCCGTCCGGGAATAAAGAGCGGATGGTCCGGCATTCCACCGGCGTATGGCAGCATATGCGGCGAGCGACACTGACGGAGGCCTCATCATGACGGAGGGCGTAACC
>CAYUZM010000321.1:0-6608 GCA_964449665.1 uncultured Solibacteraceae bacterium | reverse complement strand
GATCTTCTGTTCTCGGATTTTGTAGAGAGCTTTGAGGCAGCCGTCTGGCGCTTCGATGGCGGCGAGGTCGTCGGCCTTGAGGAGGCTGTGCATGTGGACGAGGTCGAAGTGATCGGTGCCGACCCGTTTGAGGCTGCCTTCGATGGTGCGCATGAAGCCGTCGTAGGTGCGGTCGGAGACTTTGGTGGCGATCCAGAGATCGTTGCGGCGTCCGGCGATGGCGCGGCCGACACGTTCTTCGCTCTTGCCGTTGCCGTAGGCGAAGGCGGTATCGAAGTAGCGGATGCCGAGTTCCATGGCGCGGGCGAGGGCTTTTTGGGCGTCGTCCTCGTTATAGGAGAGCAGGCGGCTGCCGCAACCGAAGGCGAGTGAGGTGACGCGGGCTTTGGTTTTGCCGAGGACGCGGGTGGGGATGCCGGATTTCTTGTCGAGCTCTTCGGCAAGCAGGGTGCGGGCGGAGGCGGCGAGCGCCGCGGATTCGAGGAAGTTGCGCCGTGTGAAAGCCATGATGGCGTTATCTTATCGCGGATGGGGGACGGGCGACAGGGGTGAGTGGTGTGCCGGCCTCGCTCCGCGTAACGGGCCACAGATGGACACCGATGCACACAGATAAGAAATTTATGGAATGGGGCTTAGATCGTGCGGGGGCTACTTACAAAAGCTTCGATGGCGGCGGCTACTTCGTCGCTTCGTTCGATGGGGAGCATGTGGGTTTCGTTTTCGAAGAGGCGAAGTTGGGCGTTGGGAATGAGGGCGGCGGTTTCTTCGGTGGCGAGGCGGTCGAAGAACTGATCGGCGGTGGCTCCGATGAGGAGTGTGGGGCAGGCGATGCTTTGGGCTTGGGTGGCGTTGTTTGCGAAATCTTGTCCGAAGAGTTGGCGGTAGTCTTCGCGGATAGCGGCGGGGTTGCGGAATCCTTGGGCGATGCGGGCACCTTCTTTCCAGAGTTTGAGGCGGATGAGCCAGTTGTACCAGGGGCGGCGGAAGAGGAGCGCGTTTTCGCGGATGAGGGTGGGGAGGTCTTCGCGTTCGAGGGCGGCGAACTGGCGTTCGATTCGTTGTGCGCCCGCGAGGGAGAATCGATGGGCCGAGACGAGGAGGATGAGGCGCGGGACGAGTTCAGGATGCGCTGCGGCGAAGCGCATGGCGACGAGGCCGCCGAGGGAGATGCCGAGGACGGCGTCCGGCGCAGTGGCAATCGCCGCAGCGGCGTCGCGGACGATCTCATCGAAGGTGGAAGCGGCGTAGCCGAGGATGGTGAACCGGTAGCCCGGCAGAAGGCGCGCGACCTGACAGGCGTAACGCGCGGGGTTGGGAACGTGGTCGAGACGTTTGAAGAGGGCGTTGACGCCGAAGAAGACGACGGCGTGGCGCGCGCCGGAACCGCCGCGAAGGAATGGGACGCGGCCGTTGAGCAGGCCTGTTTCGATGGGCGGCATGGGTGGCGGCGTCCAGGTGGGGAGCGACTCTGCCAGGGTACTGCATGCCGCCTGGCACGGTGTGTGACAATGGCCGGGCAAAGGGGGGCGTGTGCAACGGAGCGCGATCGCAGGTTTGTTTGTGGCTTTGCTTGTTGCCGCCTGGGGGCAGCAGCAGGAGAGTTCGCTCGGAAAGGTGCGGGAGCTTGCGCCGGGCGTCTACTCACGGCAAGGGGATCGCGACAGGAGGCAGCCGGCAAACACGAGTTGGGTGGTGTTTCGCGACTATGTTGTGTTGATCGACGCGAACACGCCATGGGGGATTCGCGAGATTCTCCAGGAGGTGCGGAAGACGACGAGCAAGCCGGTTCGTTACGCCTTCGACACGCACTACCATTGGGACCACACGTGGGGAAACAGCTTGCTGGTGGATGCGGGCGCGACGATCGTGTGTTCGCAGGAGTGCGCGGAGGAGTTGCTGACGAAGGGGAAGCGGGAGTGGGAGCGGACGCCGGCGAGTCCGGAGTACAGTTTGCAAGCCTACCGGATGGAGAAACCGGGGATCGCGTTTGGCGGCTCGATGACATTCGACGATGGCGAGCGGCGGCTGGAGCTGAGGCGCGTGGGTCCGGCGCATACGATTGGCGATGCGGTGGCGCTGCTGCCGCGCGAGGGGATTCTGTTCACGGGCGATTTGTGCGTGAACTGGCGGTCGGGGAACAACATGGGGGACCGGGATGCGGACCATGCGAACTGGGCGCGGGTGCTGGTCGAGCTGGCGAAGTGGAACGTGAAGACGGTGATTCCGGGGCATGGGGATCCGGGGACGGTGGCGACGCTGCGGGCACAGAGCGCGTTTATCGACGACGTGTGGCGGCAGGTGTCGGCGGGCAAGCGGGCGGGCAAGACGGCGGACGAGTTAGTGCGGGAGTTGTCGTTTGCGCGGCATGGGGATTTCGCGGCGGATGCGCGGCAGAACGAGGCGGCGGTGCGGGCGGTGTTTGGGAAGGCGAGGTAGGGCGGCATTGGTTCCCTCCGCTCAGCGCCTGTCGCCCGCGACGCGCGACCTCATTCGGCAACTGCCTCATACGCGCACGTTTGCCGATTGGTGGAGATCGAACCGCGACATACAGCGGATCTTGGATCAGATCGAAAACGCGAAAGAAGCGCTCGCGATACCTTACATCATGCCGTTCGGCGTGGCACCTGCTGAAAAAGTCCGCACGATGGTGAGATTGACCATTCATTCTCTGTTGAGTCAAGTTCCCGTTGAAGAGTTGCCATTTTTCGATGAATCTGTTCGGAGGTCATGGGAGTATGGAGGGCCGTGGCACAATTTAGATTCGCGCGAGCTTGGAAGCATAGGAACAAATAGTGACGCGGATCGAACCTATCTCGCGCTACTTACTTGTCATCGGAACGGGTATGTGCGTGAAGCTGCGGTTCGCATTCTGGGGGCACATCCCTCCGGGACGATCATTCCGTTCGCTCTTATTCGATTGACTGACTGGGTGGGCAATGTTGCCGACGTCGCAGAAGCCGAGCTTCGCAGAAAGTTAGAAGCCAGACACGCGGAATCCTTCGTAAATTGCCTTGGGCTGATCCAGCGACTGGAAGGCAATTCCCGGTTCCGGGGCGATGTGTCGAATCGGATTGTCGAATTGTTGACACAGCCGGACTGCGCTGAATCGGTTCAAAGAGGTTTCAAGGCATCCTCGCGAAATTCGCGGCGACGTAGCTTTGAGTTTGCTCTTGAGAATCCAAATCTTTCGGTCCGGCAAATTATTAAAGAGGCGATATCGGATAGGGATGTCCTGATCAGGAAGTGGGCCATTGGCGCTGGTTTGGCCAGGTTCGCGAACGAAGAAGCGAATCAGTTGTTGCGGAACGCCGTCGGCGATCCGTATGGACCAATTCGGAGAATGGTGTTCGACGCTACAGCGCGGCAGGCCCCACTTTCGCTGAACGATCTGGCTCCCTTTCTACTCGACCGGTCGGCGATGATTCGTTCCGAGTGCCAATCGCTGGTGTCGGGACACTTCGAGGACGCCGTTGCGGAGCGCTACCGATCAGTTATCCAGTCAACGGAAGCAAGGAGGGCTGAAATTGCAGACCTGGGGCTAGCCGAGACGGGTACGCATGGGGACGCCATCCTGATTACCGGGATGCTCCAGAGCCGATCAGCCCGCGTCCGTCGCGCAGCAATCCGCGGGTTGCGAGTTCTCGGCATTGGCGGAAACCAAGCGACTCTGTTGCGACTTGTCGCGACGGACGTGCCAACGGTAGCGCGAGAGGCGGCATCGCACTTGTTGAAGGGCCGCGATGTGGCGTGCGCCACGGTTTGGAGGGAAGCCCTTCGGAATGGAAACTACCGCGTTCCAAGAGCCGTACTGAAGCTGTTGAGATATGCGCCCAAGTGGGAGCAGCTCAAGATCTACCTTCAGGCCGCCGCGTCGGCGAACATCGAGATTTCGAAATGTTCCATCGCACGATTGGGCGGTTGGTTGCATGAGTTCAATATGTCCTTCGCACAACCGACGACCCAGGACGCAGAAAGCTTGGTTCAACTGTTTGAATCGAGCCAAGTGCGTATGCCCGAGACGTTGAACCGTGAATTGAGGTTCCTTCTTCAGACGCACTCGCGCCAAGCAGCGGATAGTTAGCTAAGCTACGCTGGCTAAGGGATGAAGAAGAGCGTGGTCACCATTCACGAGGCGAAGACGAACCTTTCGCGGCTGTTACAAAGGGCGGCGAATGGCGAAGAGGTTGTCATTGCGCGCGGCAAGAAGCCGATTGCCCGCCTGGTCGCCATCGGCGAGGTGAAGGGCAAGCGGGTGCCGGGAGCGTTGAAGGGAAAACTGCACGTGGGGCCAGAGTTCTTCGAGGAGTTGCCGGCAGATGAACTGGCGGGTTGGGAGTAAGGCCGCGTGCAAGTGTTGCTCGATACGCACGCGTTGCTGTGGTGGCTGTCGGATGACGCGAAGCTGTCCAGGCGCGCGCGCACTGTGATAGGCACCACGAGCAACACCGTGTTCGTGAGCGCGGCGTCCGCATGGGAGATTGCTACAAAAGTCAGGCTGGGCAAGCTGGCCAGCGGTGCGGATCTGGCGTCCGACTTCGAGGGCCATCTGGAGCGCGAAGGATTCCTGAGTCTGCAGCTCACCGTGGAGCATGCGGTCCGGGCAGGATATTTGCCGGGGGAACATCGCGATCCGTTTGACCGGATGCTAATCGCGCAGGCGCAGGCTGAAAACCTGCAATTAGTCAGTAAGGAAGAGCTGTTCGACGGCTACGGCGTGCGCCGCATCTGGTGACGCGAGTGGGCGGAGCTATGCCGCCTTTGAGCGCTCGGCGACGTCGTAGGCGCGTTGCGGGGGCTTCCTGATGTCCCACACGATGCCGGCCCAGGAGAGGGCGACGAGGATGTAGTGGGCGATGTCGATTTCCCACCAGAAGAAGCCCTGGCGTTCGGAACCGGGGGCGTAGTGGTGGTTGTTGTGCCAGCCTTCGCCGAGGGTAAAGAGGGCCATCCAGAAGTTGTTTTTGGAGGTGTCCTTGGTTTCGTAGCGGCGGGAGCCATAGACGTGGGCGAGGGAGTTGATGGTGAAGGTCGCGTGGTAGACGAGGACGGTGGAGATGAAGAAGCCCCAGACGAAGATTTGTGGGCCGGTGGCGCCGAGGGTGGGGTGGGCGGCTTCGAGCCACGCGCCGAAGGCGTAGCAGGCGGCGCCCATGAGGAGCGCGGGAACGATGTGATAGCGGTTGATCCAGCGCATCTCGGGAAATTTGACTAGGTCGGGGATGAGGTTCCACATGGTGTGGTCCCATTTGTGGCAGAGGATCCAGCCGGCGTGGGAGTGCCAGAAGCCGTCGTGGAGGGGGGAGTGGATGTCGTGTTCGTCGTCGGAGTGGGCGTGGTGGTGGCGGTGGAGGGAGGCCCACCAGAGGGGTCCTTTTTGGACGCTCATGGCGGCGCAGCAGGCGAGGATGAAGCGGAACCAGCGGGAGGTTTTATAGGTAGCGTGGGCGAGCAGGCGGTGGAGGCCGGCTGTGATGGCGAACATGCGAAGGAGGTAGAGGAAGGCGCAGACGGCGAGGGCGGGCCAACTGACGCCGGTCCAGAAGGCAAGCAGACAGGCGAGGTGCATTCCGTAGAAGGGGAGGCTGGCGACGTGGTCGATCTTCTTGGGGGAAGGAGGTGCGGCGAGGGTCAAAGATTCAGGATACTGCAAAGGGCGGGTATGGCTGATAATCACCGTATGGAATCGAATCCACTTCTCAACCGTCGTGAAATGCTGGGAATGTCCGGTGCGGCGGCTTTGGCCGGAATCGCGGGCGGCGCTGTACCGCAAGGCGCGGAGAAACGGCCGCGGATCGCCTGTGTCGTCACCTATTGGGCGGCTCCGGGATCGCATGCGGACTGGATCATCACGAAGCTATTGGACGGTTATTGGTGGAGGGGCGCGCACACGCCTTCGCGGGTGGACGTTGTGTCCGCCTACATCCATCAACGGCGCGAGAGCGGATTGGGCGAGAAGGTGTGCCAGTCGAAACGCATCCCGATCTTCAACACGGTAAGGGAAGCGCTCACGCTGGGTGGGAAGGAACTTGCGGTGGATGGTGTGGTTCTGGTGGGAGAGCACGGGATTTATCACGACAATCTGATCGGGCAGAAATACTATCCGCGGTGGTGGCTCTACCAGCAGATTATCCGGGTGTTTGAGCAGAGTAAGCGCTCGGTGCCGGTGTTCAATGACAAACATCTTTCCACCAGTTGGGACGAAGCCAAGTGGATGTTTGACAAGTCGCGCGAGCTGAATTTTCCCTTGTTCGGCGGTTCGTCGATCCCGTTCTACTATCGCAAGCCGGAGATCGAACTCGATATCGATACGCCGATTAAGTCATCGGTGGTAGCTGGTGGCTCAAGCGATGAGGGTAGCCTTTTCCATTGCGCCGACGTACTGCAGTGCTTCGTGGAACGCCGCAAGGGCGGCGAGACGGGCATCGCGTCGGTGCAGTGCATTCAAGGTCCTGAGGTGTGGAAGTGGACGGAGCGGAATGCATGGGCGGGCAATCTTCTGGATGCCGTCGGGAAGAGCTTCGACTTCAAGGCGGGACACTTCCAGGAGAGCACCCGGAGACCGTACGTCACAATCGTTGAGTATCGCGATGGGACGAAGGCGGCGATCT
>CAYUZM010000320.1:579-6614 GCA_964449665.1 uncultured Solibacteraceae bacterium | reverse complement strand
GGAGGGGGGGGGGGGGAGGTGGTGGTTGCAGTTGTCGGGGGGGGCGGGGGGGGACCGGGGGATGGGGAGGGTGACGTTCTATTTGGCGGTGGAACCGAGGTCGGATGGGGGGTGTACGGCACTGGGCGGGGCGCGGGGGGCGGTGGGGAATGCGGCGGCCGAGCCGGTGCCGATGCATTTGCGGAATGCGCCGACGAAATCGATGAAGGAGTGGGGGTATGGCGAGGGCTACCAACATGCCCATCAGTTTGGCGATGCCCGCGTGAGCATGGACTGCCTACCCCCCTCATTGGTGGGGACGCGCTTCTATAACCCGGTACAAAGGGGCCTGGAAATCAGGATCGCGGAACGTTTGGAACAGCTTCGTTCTAAACGCCTTAAGGACCCTGAGAAAAGCTCAGGTGAAGGCCCTACTTCCGAGCGGTGACGGTGATCTCGATGCGGGCGGCGCCGACGAGCTTAGCGACGCCGACGGTGGTGCGTACGGGGCGCGGTTCGGGGAAGAACTTGGTGTAGACGGCGTTCATGCGGGGGAACAGTTCCATATCAGTGAGATAGACCTGGACGGAGACGGCGTCTGCGAAGCTCATGCCGCCTTCCTTGAGGATAATACCGATGTTTTCGAGGCAGGTTTTCACTTCGGCTTCGAACTCGGTTGGATACTGATTTGTTTTCAGGTCGCGGCCGACCTGACCTGAGACGTAGAGGGTTCCATCGGAGAGGATGCCGGGGGAGAAGGGTCCGCCCTTGGCAAACTCTTTAGGATGAACGGGTTTCTTTTCGGCGTGGAGGGTGGCGACCGAGCAGGCGGCCATGAGGAGAGAGGCAAGAATCGCGTTTCGCATATCAGGTATTCTAGCGCGCACGTAGTACCTTTAGCGGTACTTTGGTCCCGCTGGCAGAGGAAATTGGTACCACTGAGAAATGCACTCTTCTTCCCATTGTTTGAGCGAGAGGCGGGCCGCAGAATGGCAATGTCAGGCGGAGATCGTAAAACAACAAAGCGATCCCGACCAGGTTTGCCTAGACGCCACAAGCTAGGAAGATTACGGGAGGCTCTCTTGCAGTTCACAACCACATCAAGCGACCGGAGGGTGTCGAGCCGGTTTCCGATCGAGCGCGAAGTGAAGTATCGCGTGTTGAATAAGAAAGGAAGCCAGGAGCAGGGCGGGGGACGTACGCTGAACATCTCCAGTTCTGGAATTCTGTTTACGACCGAGCACGTGCTGTTGCCCGGAAGGACGATCGAGCTGGCTGTTAGCTGGCCCGCGCAACTCAACGACGCCTGCCCGTTGAAGCTGGTCGCGCGGGGCCGCATTGTGCGGTTCGAATCGGGCCGGGCGGCGATTGAGATTAACCACTACGAATTCCGTACACAGGGGCAGAAGGCGGCGCTCGCCCAGAACCCGAACTAACCAAAAACTCAAATTCTCACTTCGTGTGACTTGCTGCAAAGAGGCCTCCCGGCATGGGAGGCTTTTTTGCGTTTGGGGGCGGTGTTTCGGGGCATGGGCGCGAGCGTGTGGGGCGTTGGCCGGCGTTGACCCTCATGACACAATGGAGAGAGTTGAATGGGTGACGCATTGATTCCCGGTGAAAAGCTCGATTTGACGCTCGTCTTTAGTAACGATAAAGAAGACGGGTATGTGATCGCGGAGTGCCTCGAAATCCCCGGTTGCATGTCGCAGGGCCGGACGGAAGCTGAAGCCAAGGTCAACATCATGAAGGCGATTGAGGCCTGCGTTTCTGTGATGCTCGAAGACGCAATTCGCAGTGCGGGCGCTGCAAACGCGGGCACAGAGCCGGGAGGGACGCGTCAAACAGTGTCACTCGTCATTCCCCACTTGGTCGATAGCCGCGCGTAACCGGACGAGATGGGACAGTCGGATCTTCCGGTCGCGAGCGGCAAGCGGCACGCAGCTACTCTGAGCAGTGGGTTCGGTTGGACGATCCGTAGGGAGGGTGAGCATATCGTACTCACTCACGCGTCCGTTCCGAACGTCAACCTGTCGATTCCCAACCACAAAGAGGTGTCGCGGGCGCTTTTGCAGAAGCAACTCAAACGAGCGGGTATTGGCGACCGCGAGTACCGCGAGATGTTTGACTCTATGTGAACGGCACAAGGGGAGTCTTGTGCGAACCGGCTGCGCCGGTGGAAACCGTGATGGAAACTCTTAGATGTAGCGCTGCAGGCATCGAGTTTTTCCTCGCCCCATTGCGTCATCCATGTAGCGCTTCAGCGATCCAATGGCGGTTTGGCCGGCACACTCATATCTCCGCTAAATCGCGGGCGGGATGACGGGTGCGGTTGGGCTCTTCATGCCCGACGGCCGCTTGGTTCATGGATGGTGGGCGCCCTTGGCTGGCGTTATCTGCGCCACGTTGCGCGCCGCCCTGATGTCCGAGTTTCGCCAGCACGGAGATTTACGATTTTGTATGGCCTATACTGTAAATACAAGTGCGAATCGAATGGGATCGCGCAAAGGATGTTTCGAACCAAGCCAAGCATGGTATCGATTTCGAGACTGCCGCGTTGGTGTTTGACGATCCCTGCTGCGTGACGTTCGTGGAGCGGGTGACGGATGGCGAGGAGCGGTGGCATGCGATTGGATCGATCGAGGATGTGATCATGATCGTAGTGGTGCACACGTACCGTGAAGAGGCCGCAGGTGAGGTGATCCGCATCGTCTCAGCCCGCGCGGCGACGAGGCGGGAAAGGAAACTATATGCCGAAGCTGCCGGCTGAGAAGCGAAACGCATTACGGAAGCTTGCGGAGCGCCCGGACCGCGAGATCGATTTTTCGGACATTCCAGAGATCCGCGAGATTCCTTCGGATGCGGTTATCGGGAAGTTCTACCGGCCGAAGAAGACGACCGTCACGATCCGGCTGGATGCGGATGTGGTGGCGTGGATGAAGGCATCGGGCGAGGGCTATCAGACGCGGATCAACGCCTACTTGCGGCAACTGATGCAAGAGCGCCGCTAACCTATAATCAAGTCACCGGGCAGTTGCCTTCATGAAGAAGCGCTTTTTGTACGGCACGGCGGTCTTCTTCCTCGCCATATTGGTGACGCTGGTGGTGTGGCAGGGGTCGTTCGACTTTGGCACGTATGGGCCGGCGACGATGGAGCAGACCTACCTGCTCTGGTCGGTTTCCACTCTCATTTTCCTGTTGATGGTGACGCTCAGCTTCATGCTGGTGCGGACGGGCGTGAAGCTGTATGTGGAGCGGCGGGCGGGGCGCGAGGGGTCGCGGATCCGGTCGAAGCTGGTGGTGGGCGCGCTGGCGTTGAGCATCATGCCGGTGTTCTTCCTGGTGGTGTTTTCGATTTATGTGCTGAACCGGAATTTGGACAAGTGGTTCAGCCGGCCGACGACGACGATTCTGAGCAAGCTGGTGGAGGTTTCGAATTCGTTCGATAACGAAACGCAGCGGAGGGCGGATGCGCAGGCGCGTTGGCTGGCGGGGCTGCCCGAGGCGCAGGAGTATGGCCGCACGGGGCGGCGGCCGGCGCTGTTCACGACGGCGTTTTGCGAAGAGAACGGCATTGAGGAAGCGTTCCTGAAGCTGGATGGCGATGTGCGGCTGCCGATTTGCGCGGCGCCGCTGAAGCGTTCGCAAGGGGAGCGGCTTCATACGGCGACGGCGGGGTTGGCGGCGGGAATTGTGAGCGACGTGGTGGTGCGGGTGCGGACGCCGCTCGACCTGGCATTCACGCAAAGTGTGATTGAGCGGGAGAACCGCGAGTTCGACAAGCTGCTGACGGCGCGCAAGGAGATTCGCTGGAGCTACATTCTGCTGCTGGTGTTGATTAGTCTGTTCATTCTGTTTGTGGCGACGTGGATCGCGCTGTTCTTGGCGCGTCAGATCAGTGGTCCGATTTCGGCGTTGCTGACGGCGGCGGGGGAATTGCGGAAGGGGAACCTGGGCTATCGAATTGCGGCGCAGGGGCAGGATGAGTTGGGGACGCTGATTCGCGGCTTCAACGAAATGGCCGAGGAACTGGAGACGAACAAGGCCGAGATTGAGCGGCGGCGGCAGTTCACAGAAGCGATTTTGGAGAGCATTCCGACGGGCGTGATTTCGCTTTCGTCCGAGCGGCGCATCCGGCGCGTGAATGGGGCGCTGGCGGCGATTTTCGGTGCGGCGCGTACAGAGAAGGCGACGCTGCTGGAGGATTTGTTTCCGGCCGAGGAGGCGCGCGAGATTCACTACCTGATGAATCGCGCATGGCGCACGGGGCAGGCGGCGGCGCAGATGGATTTGGAGCAGCCGGGCGCGGCGACGCTGCATTTGGGAATTACGATCGCGGTGATTGAATCGCGGCAGGCGCCGGGGTTCGTGATTGTTGTCGAAGACACGAGCGAACTGTTGCGGGCGCAGAAGGCGGCGGCGTGGCACGAGGTGGCGCGGCGGATTGCGCACGAGATGAAGAACCCGCTGACGCCGATTGCGTTGAGCGCGGAGCGGATTGCGCGGCAGTTGGACCGGGCGGGGTCGGACCCGGCGCGGTTGACGCCGGATGTGCTGCGGATTTTGCATGAGTGCTCGCTGACGATTTCGGGCGAGGTGCAGTCGGTGAAGACGCTGGTGGATGAGTTCAGCCAGTTTGCGCGGTTCCCGGCGGCGCAGCCGGTGTTGACGGATTTGAACGAGGTTGTGGAGAGCGCGATGCAGGTGTTCTCGGGGCGGCTGGCGGGGATTGAAGTGGAAAAAGAGCTGGCGGCGGATTTGCCGAAGTTGATGATTGACCGCGAGCAGTTCAAGCGGGTGATTGTGAATCTGATAGACAACGCGGCTGAGGCGATGCGGCAATCGGGGGTGCGGCGGTTGGGGATTCGCACGCACTTGGCCGCGCCGGATACGGTGGAGCTTTCAATTTCCGATACGGGGCACGGCATTTCGGCGGAGGACCGGGAGCGTATGTTCCTTCCGTACTTCTCGACGAAGAATCGGGGGACGGGACTGGGGCTTGCGATTGTCCACCACATTCTCGCCGATCATGGCGCGCAGATCCGGGTGGTGGATAACGTTCCCTCGGGTGCGCGCTTTGTGGTGGAGATTCCGGCCGTTCCGGCTAACGCGGAATTGACGGAGAGCTCTGTCCTCGGCTACCCTGAAAATTCCCGGTAGAGGAGCGAGCGCCAATAGTAGCTCACCGAGCGGTTCCGCGGCAGATGCGGACGGTGGGGGAACGGGGCACGGAATCAAGCTCGCCGAAATCGCCAGCGCGAAAGCCCGCGCGGGTGGTTGGGGGGCCAGGCTAAATCCTGCCCACTGTCATCCGCGTAATGGATGGAGCGCTATCCGAGGAGAGCCGAATACCCTTCTCTCTCTTCCTGCCTGTTCTCCATTCGCGGTTCACCGGTGCGAGTTTTTATGCATCTGTTCGAACTGACGCGAACCTTAATCGACATTGAATCCATCACCGGCAATGAGCTGGCGGTGGGCCATTTTGTGCATAACTATCTGGCCGAGATGGCGGGTAAATATGACGGAACGGTGGAGCGGATTGAGGTGGAGCCGAACCGCTACAACGTGCTGGCCTGCTTTGGCGATCCGGTGGTGACGCTTTCGACGCATCTGGACACGGTTCCTCCGTTTATTGAATCGAGCGAAGACGAGGAATTCATTTGGGGGCGCGGGGCGTGCGATGTGAAGGGCATCATCGCGGCGATGCTGCATGCGGCCGAGAAGGTGCTGGCCGAGGGCGCGCGCGGATTGGCACTGTTGTTTGTGGTGGGCGAGGAGCGCAATAGCGTGGGAGCGTATCACATGAGCAAGGTGCCGCGCGGTTCGAAGTATTTGATCAATGGTGAGCCGACGGAGTGCAAGCTGGCGCTGGGTAGCAAGGGCGCGCTGCGTTATGAAGTGACGGCGAAGGGCAAGATGGCGCATTCGGCGTATCCGGAGCTGGGCGACTCGGCGATCGATAAGCTGCTCGATGCATTGGAGGCGATGCGCAAGATCAAGCTGCCGGTGCATCCGGTGCTGGGCGCGAGCACGATGAACATTGGCGTGGTGCAAGGCGG
>CAYUZM010000320.1:0-569 GCA_964449665.1 uncultured Solibacteraceae bacterium | reverse complement strand
TGATCTATGGTGACAACGGCAAGGCGGGCGCGCGCCGAACGTGATTTCCGATTTCGCGAAGGCGGAGATTCTGATCCGGCTGGTGGATGATCCCGCAGAGACAAAAGCGGCCGTGCAGAAGGCGTGCGAGGGCCGCGCCGAGGCGGTTGAGGTGTTGTGTCTTCCGGCGATTCACATGGAAGCCGTGGAGGGCATTGAGACGACGGTGGTGAGCTACACCACCGACATTCCGGCGTTTGGCGGGGCCTGGGGAAGGCCGCTGCTGATGGGTCCGGGAACGATCCACGTGGCGCATACGAGCCAGGAACGGGTTCCGAAGAAGGAGCTTGCCGCAGCCGTGGAGTTATACGCATTGATGGTGAGGAGGTTACTGACAGCGTGAGTCAACGCATTCCTGTTGGAGTATTGGGCGCCACCGGCATGGTGGGCCAGCATTTCGTGAAGTTTTTAGCGAACCATCCGTGGTTTCAGATCACGTTCGTGGGCGCGAGCGACCGCTCGGCGGGCAAGAAGTACAACGAAGCGACCAGTTGGCGGCTGGCGGGCGCGATGCCCGAGGAAGTGGCCGG
>CAYUZM010000319.1:0-6616 GCA_964449665.1 uncultured Solibacteraceae bacterium | reverse complement strand
GCCAAAGGCGAATAGTTCGAACTTACTGGCGAAGAGCTGCTCGCGCGCGCGCTGCAGCACGAAATCGATCACCTCAACGGAATCCTCTTCCTGCAACACCTCAGCGCCCTCAAGCGCGACCTCATCCGCCGCAAGATCCGTAAGCTGCAAAAAGCCGGCGAGTGGGACTAGTCCCGATGCGGCTCATCTTCATGGGAACGCCTGCGTTCGCCGTGCCCACGCTCGAAGCTTGTCTCGAAGCGGGCCATGAAGTCGCCGCCGTCTTCACACAGCCCGACCGGCCCAAAGGACGGGGCGGGGAACTCGCGCAATCCCCCGTGAAGCAATGTGCCCTCGCGCACTCGCTCCCCATTCAGCAACCGCCGCGCGTGCGCCATCCCGAAGTCGTCGAACAGATCCGCTCGCTCGCCCCGCGCGCCATCGTCGTCGTCGGTTACGGACAAATCATTCCGCAATCGATCATCGACATTCCGCCGCTCGGCATCCTGAACGTGCATGCCTCGCTGCTGCCCTACTATCGCGGAGCCGCGCCCATCCAATGGGCCGTCGCCAACGGCGAGATCGAAACCGGCGTCACCATCATGCGCATCGACGCGGGCCTCGATACCGGCGATATCCTCCTCAAAGAATCCACTCTCATCGGCCGCGATGAGCTTGCCCCCGTGCTGAGCTCGCGCCTGGCCGCCATCGGCGCGTCACTTCTCATTGAAGCCCTTCGCGGCCTCGACGCCGGCACCATCACGCCGGTCCCGCAAGACCACTCCATCGCCACGCTCGCCCCTATCCTCAAAAAGGAAGACGGCCGCATCGACTGGTCGCTGCCCGCGCAAACCATCTACAATCGCCTCCGCGGCTTCACTCCTTGGCCCGGCGCCTCCACCACCTTCCGCGGCCAGCATCTCTATATTCAATCCGCTCGCCTCGCCGCCGCGCCCACCGCCACCGCCACCGTTGCGCCCTCCACCCTCGCACCCGGCACACTCCTTCCCGCCGTCCCCGCCCGCAACCACCTCAGCGTCGCCTGCGGCTCCGGCACTACGCTCGAAATTCTTGAACTCCAGTTAGAAGGCCGCAAGCGCGTCAACGCCGCCGCTTTCCTGAACGGCCAGCGATTGCACGACAATGAACGGTTAGGAGATTCTCCGCTTTGACACTCCCCCTCGGCTTCCGTTACGCCACCACTTACGCCAAAATTCGTAAGACCGCAAAAGACGACCTCGCCCTGATCGTCTCCGACACGCCGGCCTCCGCCGCTGCCGTCTTCACCACGAATCAAGTGGCCGCCGCGCCCGTCCTGCTTGCGCGCAAGAACCTCGCCGCGTCCAAAGGAAAACTCCAGGCCTATCTCATCAACGCCGGCAACGCCAACTGCGCCACGCAAACCGGCATGGCCGTGGCCGCCGAAACAACTGACGCTGCCGCGCGCGCCATCGGCATCGCGCCGGTCCACGTGCTGCCCGCTTCCACCGGGGTCATCGGCGTCGAACTCAAGGCCTCCCTCATCACCAAGGCGCTTCCCAAGCTCGCGAAGAAGCTATCGCCGGACGGATTCCAGCAGGTCGCCGAAGCGATCATGACCACCGACCTCGTGCCCAAAACCGCCACCGCCGAGCTCTCGCTCAAGGGCGGCACCATTCACATCGCGGGCATGACCAAAGGTTCCGGCATGATCATGCCCAACATGGCCACCACGCTTGGCTTCCTCATGTGCGATGCCGCGCTGCCCGCGCCCGTCCTCAAGCGCATGCTCGTCGATGCCAACGAGGAAAGCTACCATCGCCTCAGCGTCGATGGCGACACCTCCACCAACGACACCGTCGCCATCATGGCCAACGGCGCTTCCGGCATCACGCTCAAGCCCGCCGACTATCCGCTCTTTCAACAGGCGCTCTCCAAGGTCATGCAGGACCTCGCGGCGCAAATCGCCCGCGACGGCGAAGGCGCAAAGAAGCTCGTCACCATCCATGTCTCGGGCGCGCGCACCAACGGCGATGCTGCCCGTATCGCCCGCGCCATCGCCAACTCGCCGCTCGTGAAGACCGCCATCGCCGGCTCCGATCCCAACTGGGGCCGAATCATCTGCGCCGCCGGATACGCGGGCGTCAAGTTCAACCCCGCCCAAGTTGACATCGCCATGCAAGGCATCCTCGTCTGCAAAGGCGGCCTCGCCGCGCCCTTCCGCGAACGCGATTTGAAGAAGCGCCTCGACGAGAAAGACATCCACATTGAGTTTGCCTTCCGCGGCAGGAACCCTGGCCGCGCCAGGTTCTGGACCTGCGATCTCACCGAAGGCTACATCAAAATCAACGGCAGCTACCGCACCTAACCCGCCCCTATATTCACCAACGAGGTTTCCCTTTGCATCCCACACAACAGCCCGAAGGGCCCAAGCCGCCCATCCCCGGCATCCGCCACCTCATCGCCGTCGGCTCCGGTAAAGGCGGCGTCGGCAAGACCACCGTCTCGGTCAACCTCGCCATCGCCTTGTCGAAGCTGGGCTACCGCACTGGCCTGCTCGACGCCGATGTCTACGGCCCCAACATCCCGCTCATGCTCGGCGTGCAGCAGCAGCCTTACTCGGTGGAGAACCGCATCATTCCGCTGGAGAAGGAAGGCCTCAAGCTCATGTCCATGGGCTTCCTGAATCCCGGCGACAAGCCTCTCATCTGGCGCGGTCCCATGCTCCACAGCGTCATCGGCCAGTTCCTGCGCGGCACCGATTGGGGCGAACTCGACTACCTCGTTATCGACCTTCCCCCCGGCACCGGCGACGTCCAGCTCTCGCTCATCCAGACCGCCCCGCTCACCGGCGCAGTCGTCGTCACCACGCCCTCCGACGTTTCGCTCGAGGACGCACGCAAAGCCGTGAATATGTTCCGGCAGGTCCACGTTCCCATCCTCGGCATGGTTGAGAACATGAGCTACCTCATCGCCCCTCAATCGGGCGAACGCATCGACGTCTTCGGCCACGGCGGCGGCCAGCGCACCGCCAGTGAGATGCAGGTCCACTTCCTAGGCGAACTGCCCCTCGACCCGCAAATCCGCATCGGCGGCGACTCCGGCAACGCCATCGGCTGGCGCGGCGAACAGGACCCCTCGGCCGCTGCCTTTTACCGCATGGCCCGCGAAGCCGCCCAACGTGCCGAAGCCGCTTCCGAGAACACAGGCCCCCAAATCACCATCGAAGACTGACGCCAAAACAAGAATGCCGCCAGCCCCGTGGGGCCAGCGGCATCTCGAGTGGGAGTTAAGTCTGCCGGTCGAGGCCCCTAAAACCTCAACCGCAACTCGTAACGCAGCACGCGTCCGCCCCCATCGCCAAACTGCGGCGCCAGGAAACGGCCCGGCAGCGATGTGAATACGTTCGCCGAAATTCCCGCCTGCCCCGGCGAGAAGTTGCTGATTGACGGCGTTCCGTACTGCGGCGTGTTGAACACGTTGAAGGCGTCGCCGCGAATTTCGAAGCTCCGGAATTCGCCCAGACGAATGATCTTCGTCAGCGCGACGTTCCAGTTCTTCTGGCCGGGCACGAACTCCGTATTGCGGCCCGCAAGGCTGCCCAGAATCGACGCAAGTCCCGTATTCGCGTTCACGCCGATGTAGCGCGCTTCGCTCGGGTTGATCGGCGTCAACGCGCCTTGGGCGCCGTCCGGATTTACATAGCCCGTCGGGCTGCCCGCGTTCGGAACCGCGCGGGTGCGTGCGCGTCCGCTGGGATTCAGAATCGGCCTGTCGATCGTGCCGCCTCCGATGCCATCGGCATCCACGCCGTTGGTCACGTTCGCCGGCACGCCGGTTTCAAACGTCGTCAGGCCACTCAACTGCCAGCCTCCGAGAACCTTTCCTGCCACGCCCTTTTGCGACTGGAACATCGGCAGTTCGTAGATGTAGCTGAACACCAATCTGTGCGCGCGATGGAACAGGCTGAGGCCTTTGTCGAGCTGCAGACCGCCGAACATGGGCGGAACGACTTGCGTGGAGATTACGTTCGCGCCGGCCTGGTTGAAGATCTCGCTGCCGTTGTCGATCGTCTTGCCCCATGTGTACGCCGCGCTCGCCTGGAATCCGTTGGAGAAGCGGCGCATCGCCGACATCTGCATCGAATGGAAGCTCGATGACCCGCCGTTGGTTCGCATCGTGCGCGGGCCCTGCAGGTTGTCGAGCCGTCCGGACAATTGCGCGGCCGGAATGGGCATCGAGGTCGGCGGCGTGATGCGCAGATTCTCCGGCACCAGCGGATTTACGTCTTCATTGATAAACAGCTTCGTCGCCTTCGAGCCGACATAGCTGATGTCGTAAATGATGTTCCCAGGCAACTCGCGCTGAATGCCGAACGACCAGCGCTGAATGTAGGGGTTCACCAGGTCGCCCGCCATCAACTGCTGCTGGTCAATCGGATTCGCCGC
Source organism: uncultured Solibacteraceae bacterium (assembly GCA_964449665.1). Lineage (GTDB taxonomy): Bacteria > Acidobacteriota > Terriglobia > Bryobacterales > Bryobacteraceae > JAFLBB01. Next base: position 2,210 of record CAYUZM010000319.1, on the reverse strand, counting down.
GCGCGCCACTTGAGGAATCGATTGCAGCGGATTCGCAACGCCGCGAGGCAGTGCCGCGCTCACGACAGAGCTGATGTTGGTCGCGATTACGTTGGGCGTCGATGCCTGCGCGTTGGAGGCAATGTTGTTGAAGAAGCTGTCGTAGCCGATCTGGTAACCGGTGCGAATGACGGTCTTCTTGTTGCCCATCAGCCTGCCCAGCAGTCCGTTGGACATCGAAGGAGACCAGGCGATACCCAGCGAGGGCGACCAGTTGTTTGTATCCTTCTTCACCTTGGACGGCTGGCTGAACGGGCCCGTGAACGTGACGGGATCGATATTGAACAATCCGGACCACGACGATTTGCTCACAGAGTTCATCGGTTGCCCGAAGTACTCGTAGCGCCCGCCGAGCGAAAACGTCAGGTCTGACGTAATGCGCCACCGGTCGCTCACAAAGAACGCAACGCGGTTCATGTTTGGATAGTAGGCCGCGCTCCCGAACGTGCGGTTGATCGCGCCGCCGGAGCCTGCGAAGCCATCCACCCAGTTGGCGAATCCCGTGAACCCGCCGCCGGCGCGAACATCGAGCGCGCCGCGCTCGGCGATGGGCGCGTACTGCTTCGAGCGCTGGTGCAGAATGTCGCCGCCGAAACGGATGCTGTGCTTGCCGCGCACATAGGTGGCCGTGTCCTGAATCTGATAGTTGTTGCCATAGCGGCCTTGCGGGAACCGGTTGTCCAAACCGATCTGCGTCAAGCCCGCGATGTTGATCTGCGGCGCCGTCTTCACCAACGCGTTGTCCGGGTTCGACACCGGGAACAGCGGGTTCAGGCGCATGTAGTTCAGCCGCAGTTCGTTGGTCAGCGTGGGCGAAAAAATATGCGTCTCGGTAATCGACGCGCTCACATTCTTCGTGATGGCATCCGCTTCAAAACCCGGAAAGACGTTGAGCAATGCGCCCTTCGGCGTGTTGATCGTCTGATAGATGAAGCGGCCCGACAACTGATCGGAATCCGTCAGCCTATGGTCCACCCGGCCGAGGTACTGCCGATCAAGTGTGGACGTGGACAAGCCTTGCACCGCCGTGCCCACCTCGATATCCGGCCGCCCGTTGCCCAACGCCTGCGTCGTGAATTGCGAGGTGGCATCGGCGCCGGCCGTCAATGCATTGTAAAGGTCTACGTTCGGGTTCGTGCCCGCCGGGAAGATCGTATTCAGCGTGGCGCGTCCCCGTGCCGACAGCGTGTTCAAAATGCGCGTGGAATTCGAGCGCAGACGGTCTTCCTGGAAGGCGCCGAAGAAAAACGTGCGATCCTTTTTGATCGGACCGCCAAACGTTCCGCCCCAGAATTGTTCGATGCCAAACCCAGGGCGCCCGCGCGCCTGCAGTGCCGGATCCTGCGATTGCTGGTTGGTCAGAGCGTCGTCGTATGTCGAATCCAAAACATAGTTCAACGTGCCGTTGAAGCGGTTCGTGCCGCTCTTGGTGATCACGTTCACGACCGCTCCGCCCGCGCGCCCAAACTCCGCGTCGAAGTTTGTCGTCTGGATACTCACCTCGGCCACCACATCGGGGTTCGAGATCGTCAACCCTTCGCCCGACACCGAGATGTCGTTGTTCTCCGTGCCGTCGATCATGAAGTTGTTCGAGCGTTGCCGCGCCCCGTTCACCGAAAAGCCCGTCAGGGAACCGTTGCTGGAAAAACGGTTGCGCACCACGCCCGGAATCGTGAACGCCAACTGCCTCCGCCGCCGGTTCGGCAGCGGGAGGTTCACTACTTCGCGGCTCCCCATGTTGCCCCCGCGAACCGGCGCTTCATACTGTAAGGCGCTCTCGGTCTGCGCGACGACCTCCACGGTCTGCTGCGTCTCGCCTACTTCCAGTTGCACATCGTTGGAAACGGTTTGCGCCGCGCCGATCGGCACCTGCCGCTTGGAGTATGTCCGGAATCCCGTGGCTTGAACAGAGATCTGGTACGGGCCCGGATCAACCGCGTCAAAACGATAGAGACCCGCTTCGTTCGCCGTGGTTTGCCGCCGTACGTTCGTGTTCTCGTTCGTGAGAGACACTTGCGCCCCGGCCATCGCCGCGCCTTGCGCATCCGTCACGATGCCCGTGAGCGTCCCGCGGCTTGTCTGCGCCGCAAGACTCAAAGTTGCTAATCCTACCGCCATGGCCCATTTTGCAATGGGCCCAAAAGATGTTCCCTTTGTTGAGGTTTCCATCT
>CAYUZM010000318.1:5736-6635 GCA_964449665.1 uncultured Solibacteraceae bacterium | reverse complement strand
TGGAAACAGTCTTCGCTTCCTTTCTGATCCGCTATATTATGTGATAGTCAATAGATGACGACTGGAACGTGCCGCGAAGCGGGACCACCCTGACAGCCCCGTTCGCTCCGGTCCCGTTCCACGATTCGACCGCAGATGAGCCTTGAAACGCGTCCATCAATGAGAAGTTCTATTCCTAACCCCGCCGTTCATGAAAGAATGCGCGAACTTTCGCTTCGAGCGCCCTGGCGTGAAGTGGCCTCCGCGTGTGACCGGATGGTCGAATGGCTGTCGTTCACTCTTTGGGTCCGCACGGTCATTGATACTGCTCAGGACATACCGGCCGTCGTCGTTCAAACGATCGAGATTCGGTGCCCCGGCTTGCTTCCGTCCCGTGCATGCAATCGGGACCACACCACGCTGTGGCATGACCTCACAGCATGGGTGGACCACCACCACTTCGCCGCTGCTCGCGAGGGCGGCTGGCTGGATGCGGTCCATCAATACGTGGGCCGCGATGCACGAGCGGATGCAGCTTGGTCGTTGCGGGAAACGACCGTTGGCGAGTGGAGCACCAAGCCGCCGGCAGAGTTTCCGAGCTTCGAGGATTGGCATGGACGGGTGCTCGCGATGACATCGCAGAATCAGGAGCAGCAACACGCGGTATCCAGCGTGCGTTTCCAGGAAGGCGTGGCGCGGTACCTGGATTGGGAGACGCTCGCCTTCTGGGTTCGCAGCCTTGCGGAAGTGTCACAGCAACTGCCATCCCCTGCACGCGCAACGCTCGACAGCGAGTTGCCGGGATTCTGGGGTTACGTTGCATCCACGCGCCCGAACATCCAGAGCTATTCGACTTGGCTCTGGGATGAGTGTCTTAAGTGCGTTTACAACAATCCATTTCCAGCAACCCTTTACCGCCC
>CAYUZM010000318.1:0-5726 GCA_964449665.1 uncultured Solibacteraceae bacterium | reverse complement strand
GGGACTACTGGTCTTGGTGCGCGGCCCAATGGGCCGAGGATCCGCCCCATGAAATGCCAGACTTGCCGGCGTGGCGAGCAGCCGCCGATGGCTTTGTCGTCAGGTAGCTCCCGCCGTTTTTGCACGACGGGGTGACAGAAAGTTCGCCGTCTCCGGATCGAGCCGTTCCAGTTTGGCCTCCTCTGGATGCAGTCGGCAGAAGTCTTCAACCGATTTCGCGGTGGTCCGGCCGGAGTCCCGCCGAAGCCAACCAAGTGCCTCCCAACGCTCAATGGTCTCTTCCGACATCATCATCAAGCCCATCAGATCCTTGGTTTTGAAGTCTCCAAAGAAGTCGGCGGTCTGGTTCATCCGCTTCAGCTTCGCCCGAATCGAGGCCGGTCGGCGGTTCAGCATCTTCGAGATATACCGCACAGGCTTCTCTTGCAGGTTGAGCAACTGAATCATCTCGCCTTCAGACCACCTTGCAACGCGATGTTGATTCTTTCGCGAGAGCCCCAGTTGCCGGCCCCGTTCTATAACGGCACGCCGCGGCCACTCCGGGTGCTTCGCGAGAATGGCATCAATCGCTCGTCGCGTGGACGGGCGGTCCTTCCCGTACGACTCCCTTAAAAAGGCATCTTCTGCTTCCGAGAATGCATACCGGTCCCGCGGCACTTGCGGCGGCGTCTCCGGCCGAAGCAGCCGAACATGCTGCCACACGAATTCACGGCTCCAGCCGGGATTGGCCGCACGAATCGCGGCGATGGCTTCGCGCTCACTCAATGCGCCAGAACAAAGCGCCTGGCAAAGGAAGGAGTCGAACTGAGAAGTCCATTCGCCCGAGTCGGTTCGGGGAACGGCGAGTGGCCCATTGTCACTCACCACGCCGCCGGGCGACGGAACACAGGGGTCTGCCAAGTACCGCTCGGATGCCGCCGAAGGAGAGACCCGATCAGCTTCGGAAAGCCCGGGAGAGGAGGGCTGCTGCGAAGGTGGAACGGCTTTTGACATAAATACCGCCTGATTTGGTTGTTTACATTTAGTAGGTCCAGTTCATTTCTTTGGCGTCGCCCAGTACGTCAATTCCCGAATCGTAATCGAAGCACTCTTCGCGGTCAATGGATAGACGATTGCTGCCCCGATAGAATGCGCCGTGAGATTGTAGATGCCCTTTCCGTCGCGCAGGTTCCCAGCACGCATGAGGCCAGCGCTTCCTCCGCGAATGTGGGGCATTCACGGAACGAATTCAAGCAATAGATCACAATACGTACAACCAGAAACAAACTCTCGGAGAAAAGCGGCGGGTAAGCGAGGTAGCGATGTTCGTGATCTGGAGACACACCTGTGTCAGAAAGCTACTGTCCATGGTGGTCCACCGCACGTTGACGCAGCCATTCGGCGATTTCCGGTCCACGGAATCGAACGTTCGCCTCGATCTTGTAATGGGGAATCCGCCGTCGGCGAACGTATGCATAAATGGTCTTCGGGTGAATCGACAAGAGTCACGCAAGATCTTGAGTGGCGAGCAACCGGTCGGCATACTTGAGATAGTCGAAGACATCGGGCTCGGCGCGGGGTGTGTGCTCAGTCATAGTTTGCTCTGCGGCCGCCCGCAAGAAGTTCCTCTCTTGCTGACTCGGACAGGGTGATTGATTCTGGGATGGCCCGCGATTTAGGGTAAGGGACGGTGGCCTTCCACCCCACCCATATGCAATAGCCGCCGAGAAAGGACGGGTTCGGTATATACTTGGGGAGTGGCGTCTCTAGAAAATTACGCCGATGACCTGCTCGCGAGCGGACGGGAAACCTTTTCCGGCGCAGTCGCGCAGGCCGCATTGCGTCAATCAGCCGAGGCGTTTCAATCGGCGATCCGGAGAGCCAAGAAAAAGGGGCTCTTGATGAGCCCTTGGCGCAACTTCTTCGTGATCCTCCGACCTGAGGACCGGGCCGCAGGTGCGCCCGATCCTGTGCGTTGGATCGACCCTCTGATGAAGCACGTCGGCGTGGATTACCGGGTCTCGCTGCTTCGGGCGGCAGCCTTTCACGGATCCTCGCACCAGGCGTCCATGGTGTTTTCGGTCTTGACTCCTCGTCAATTGCGTTCGTTCGAGGCTGATCGGCATCGGATCCAATTCCTCTTTCAGCAGGCGGAGACCTTTGCCGCGGTCAATCAAGCACCTTGGCTGGCCGATCTAAAAAGCGAGTCAGGGTTCGCCAAGGCTGCCGGTGTGGAACTCACCTTGCTCGATTGCATGCGCTACTTCCACAAGGCCGGCGGCATCAATGGTGTCGCGCAAGTGGTGCGCGACATCGGCGCCAAGGCCAATTCAAGGTCGCTTGCCAAGGCGGCGGAAGTCTACGAGAATTCCGTCGTGCGGAGACTTGGCTATCTTCTCGAGAACTTCGGCCACGAAAGGCAGGCTCGCGCCTTGCGGCCGATTGCGCAACGCGCAAAATCCGTGAAGCCGTTGAACCCGGAGGCGAAGCCGTTCTTGGGGAAGTCGCCCGCCGCCATCAACACCGATTGGCAACTCGTGCTCAACCAGACCGTTGAGGTAGACGAGTGATCCCGCGCGCCTACCTGCAGGAATGGAGGCAGGCTGCGCCGTGGCCTGATCTCGCCCAAGTTGAGCAGGATCTCATCATCTGCCGCGCGCTCTGCGATCTCTTCTCCGACGAGTGGTTAGCCCAGCGCATCGGCTTTCGCGGAGGCACGGCAATCCACAAACTCCTCTTCGACAGGCCGCTACGCTACTCCGAGGACATCGACCTGATCCAGTTGGAGCCGGGTCCGATCGGCAAGACAGTGGACGCGATCAAGTCCGCGCTCGCCTGGCTTGGCCCCTGCAAGCGAGAGCCCGCTCGCCATTCGATGCACCTGACGTTTCGCTTCGCGCCGGAATCGGAGCCGGGCACTCGCCGGAAACTGAAAGTCGAGATCAACACGCGCGAGCACGAGACCGTGTTCCCTGTGCGCCGATACCCATTTCGCGTGGAGAGCGCCTGGTATCAGGGAAGCACCGAGATTGCTTCCTTCGAGCCAGAGGAGTTGTTCGGAACAAAGTTGCGGGCGCTGCTTCAGCGGCGCAAGAACCGTGACCTCTTCGATCTCAACGTAGGGCTCAAGCAATTGAACATGGATCCTGCGAAGCTGATCCGATGTTTCGAGCACTACCTGTCGCTGGAAGGCGTAACCATCGGCCGCGCCGCTGCCGAGCAGCGCCTGTTGGAGCGGCTTGAGTTCAGCCTGACCGAAGACGTGGCTCCTATGCTGCCCGCCGGAATCACGTTCGGCGACCACGAAGCTATCGCCGCCGTGGGTCGGGTATGGCTGGAACTGATTCCGCGCCTCCATGGGGAACCCTGGAAGCTTTCAGACGAGTACATCGAAGCCGTCCGCGCCGGGCGCTACCCCAGTTTCCTTCGCTAACGAATGCCGCCTTATCTTGTAATATTACATGCTAGGCTGGGCGCATATGGCGGACTTGTTGCGATGGCGAAAACGAAACGGCCTAACCCAGGTCGGTGCGGCATCTTTGCTTGGCGTCTCGCAGACCTACCTATCGTTGCTTGAGAAGGGCGCGCGGCCGTTGACCGCGGAATTACGGAATCGGATGAAGACTTCCGCGGGCATGGATCGGCAAGAGTCGTCGGACGATCTCTTCCGTGCACAACTGAGCGCTCTCGGCTATCCAGGACTTGCTCACATCGCCAAGTCCCGGACGCGACCCCGTCCAGACAATCTGCTCATGACGGTTCTGGCTAAGTCAGATGTAGATGCCCGAGTCGTCGAGGCTCTGCCTTGGCTGGTGGCAACGTTTGAGAGCCAGGTCGACTTCGGCGCAATAGTGCGCCAAGCGAAGCTTCAGAATCTGCAAAACCGGTTGGGTTTCGTGCTGCAAGTGGCCGCTGTCGATACGCCCGACGGACTGACGGCCGTACGCGAATTGGAACGCGCGCGCCTGCTGCAAGAAGATACTCTGTGTTGGGATTCGATGCCCGCCGCAACCCGTGAATGGATGCGCGCAAACCGAGCTCCGCTTGCTGAGCATTGGAATATTCTGACGCGGCTGAAGACGTGAACCTGCACGGTCCCGACTCAACGGCCTGAGCCAGTATTCAGTGAAGGGACGGCTTTCAGCATTTGCTGAAAATTGCTTGCACACTGAAAGCGTCCAGGACCACCGAAGCGCTCAAGAGCCTCACGGAGGTCGTCGCGGGGTGACTCTTCTCCCGAGTCACGAGCCGCAAAGACCTGATTCGCCCACTTGCAGCAGGACAAAGTGGACATCCCAGAATCATTTGCGCGGGCTCGATTGAGCGATCCATTCGATCCTGGGATGTCCCTGCGCCCAGGCCGTTCGGCTCGAACCTTCACCGCTTTCGCCCGAACTGCTCATCTTCGACCGGGCGTGTGGCTCCGCCGGCCGCAATCCATTCGACCAATCGGTGTTCTTCGACTCGCATCTGACGGCCCAGACGCACAATCGGCAGAAGCCCTTGACGGCCCAATTCATAGGCCCTCTGGAGCGGCACGCCGAGACGCTTGGCTACTTCATCCATGTGCAGCAGGCAGATCTGCGTCCGCCCGTTGTGTTCGGTTTCGGAAAGGAGAATCGGGTTCATGTTTTTCTAATACCGGAATTTCCACAGCCCGCCAAACGACCTGCTACAGCGCTCTACAGATCGCGCCCAACTCATTTGGGGAACAGCCAGACCTGCCTTAGGATGGCCTCGTGGCAGGACAATTGATACCGCGCGGGAAGAACGTCTGGCTCATCCGGGTGTTCCTCGGCCGCGACCCGCAGACGCAGAAGAAACTTTTCGACTACCGGACCTTTCACGGGACCAAGAAGGACGCCGAACGTGTGATGGCTGAGATCGTCCGCGAGCGTGACCTCGGTGAGGCCTCGCTCGGCACCGACAAGACCACCATCGCGATGCTGCTGGACGACTTGGTCGTCGACTACCGCGTCAACGGCAAGCGTGTCGACTGGTGCGAACTCGTCGTGAGAACCCACCTCAAGCCATGCTTCGGAAACGTCATGGCATCGAAGCTCACGACAGACCTTGTGAAGCGTTACATGGCGGTTCGACAAGAGAAAGGCATCGCCAACGGGATCGTGAACCGGGAACTGGCCCTCTTGCGCCGCTCCTTCAATCTGGCACGGATGACGACGCCGCCCAAGGTTGCAAAGGTGCCTTTCATCCCAACACTTGAAGAGAACAACGTTCGGAAGGGCTTCTTTGAAGACGCCCAATACCACGCGCTTATGGAAGCCCTGCCGGACTACCTGCGCCCCGTCCTCGCATTCGCCTATTACACCGGGTGCCGTCGCGTCGAGATCCTGAGCCTCCAGTGGTCGCAGGTGGACCTCGACCACCGAATCGTCCGCCTCGAACCCGGCACGACCAAAAACGATGAGGCGCGCATCATCCCACTCGTCGTCGATGTGTTTCTGACCCTCAAGCAGCAAAAGGAAACCCGCGATGCACTCTACCCCAATTGCGAGTGGGTTTTCGCGCGCGAAGGTCAGCCGATCCGTTCCTTCAAGACAGCCTGGGCCGGCGCCTGTGTGCGGGCTGGGCTTGTAGACTCCGGTGGCGAACCGGCGAAGCTATTCCACGATCTGCGCCGGACCGGCGTCCGGAATCTCGTCCGAGCTGGAGTTCCCGAAGTCGTCTCCATGAGAATCTCCGGGCACAAGACTAGGGCCGTGTTCGACCGCTACAACATCGTCTCC
>CAYUZM010000317.1:0-6640 GCA_964449665.1 uncultured Solibacteraceae bacterium | reverse complement strand
CTCGAAAATGGTGTTGGCGGGCGGAGGGCCGGGCACCGTGCCGTTGGCGAGCGCGCGCCGAACCTCAACTTCGGGGCGTTGCAGGCACGCATGGGGCGCGGCCGGGGAGCTGCAATCGGCAGCGGAACCGGGTGCGGAATCGCCGGCGATGAGCAGCATGATCGCCGCGAAGAGCTTATCCCAAAGGTCTTTCGGCGCGCCGGCGCGATCATCCCAGCGGAGCCCGCTCGAATCCATGAGGTGTTCCATCCAATAGCGGGCGACCTCAAGCTTTTCAATCTCCCGCGAGACGCGGCGCAGCAGGTGCTCGCACTTGTCGACGTCCGGCAAGGAGTGCAGGAAGTACATCTGGTCGAACATGCGCCGGAGGTGAAAATAGACGTCGGCGCGGCGCCACTCTCCATCCAACTCGTCACCGGCGGCGAGGTCCTGGAACTTGCGGACGAAGATTCGCGCGCGATCGAGGGAACCCTTAGCGATCAACTCGCGGCGGTGACCGGTGCCGAGGATGCCTTCGAGCACGCGGGCGCACAACTTGACGCGGCAGGCACGGTCGTAGATTTTTTGCTGCGCGGCGTCGGGCGGCGACGAGAGGTGAGAGGTTCCGCCGTTGGCGGTGGCGCCCAGCAGGTCGTTGATCCGCTTCACGGCAGCGTTGTGCTCCTGCAGCATGAGCAGGTCGCCGGCGATGGATTCGTAGGAAGGGATGCCGCTGAGGGAATCCGAGATGACGCGAAAGAAGTTGGGGGAGCCGGCGGCCGGTTTGTCGTCGTAACGTTCCGGCGTGGGTTCGACGAAGAAGATGCGGCGCTCAACGGGACGGCTGGCGGTGCGCGAGAAGACGGCGCCGATGACGTGGGCGAGCGGTTTGTTGTCGAGAATGCCGCCATCGAGGTAGTAGCCGTCGCGGTTCAGTTGTCCCCACTCGGCGAGGAGGTCGTCGTCGGGCGGCAGTGGCACAGCCGATGTGCTTGCGGGCGGCAGTGGCGCGGTGGACGAGCCCGGCGACGCCGTGCACGCGGACGGCGAACCCGCGGCGGAATCGTGCCCGGTCCGGCCCTTCACAAAGACGGGGGCGAAGGCAACCGGATAGCTGGCCGTCATTCGGCAGAGCCGTGCCAGCGCCTTGATGGTGGGACCGGTCTCCGGCGACGCCGGCTCGGGGCGGAACGGCGTTCTGCGTCCTTCGCGGTGTTTCAAGAGAAATACGGCTCGGTGATCCTTCACATTCACTTCGTGGCCGGAATCGTCGAAAACGGTGAAGGGGTGGCCGTCGACACGGGTGACGGGAACGAACAGGTCGAGTTCGTCGAAGCGAGAGGGGGAGCAGCCATCCTCGGTTGCAGGGAACGAGCGAAGCAGTTCCAGGGCGCGCTCGAGTTGCGGCTGGAAGTAGTTCTCGCTGTCGAGGATCGACTGCGTGTTCGCCGGTTCGTCGCGAAAGTCGCGCAGAAGCTTTTCCATGCTAGCCGTGTCGCGCCAGAAGCGGGTGCACTGGTGGAAGTCGAGTTTGTTGCAGAGGCAGTAGGAGAGCAGGATGCCATTGATGCCGCCGGCCGAGGTGCCACTCACGACGTCGACGACGATGTCGGAGTCGGTGAGCGCCTTGAGGAGCCGGAAGACGCCGGCGCCGCGCACGGCGCGGAAGAACTCCTGCGCCACGCCGTTGATGTAGACGGCGAGCGAGACACCGCCATAGAGGACGAGCCCCAGGCGGACTTCGCGCGAGCGCTCAAAGGGCGGGGCGGGATCGATCGTAGGATCGCTCATTCGGCGCCCGGCTCCACGGCGGGCAGAAGAGGCGCGCGGCCTGGCGGGCGGCAGGCGGGCGGGCGTGGCTGGCAATTCATGGGGCGGCGCATTCAGGGGGCCGGGATTTCATGTGCCGGCAGGGCATAGCGGATTCACTCCCGTTTGGTGGTCTCGGTCCGGCGCCGGGACGCCTTACAAACTGGTAAGCGTCAGCGCTCCGGGAAAGGGGACACGGACGGGCGAGGCGGCGGGCGGATTGGCGTGCCAAGCGGGCGGTCATGCGGGGCGACTGCATCAGCCGCCCTATCGCTCGCGGCGCCTCAGTCCGGTCGCCGCGCCGAGGGTAAGGGTTCAAGATAGGGCAGAGGTTCAATGGGACCGGCGAGCGGCGTCACATATTCCAGGAAGGCGGGCTCGACGTCATTGCCGGACGGGGCAATCCAGTCGCCGGGCACGAGGCGCTCTTTGCCCGCGACGTCTTCGAGCGGGACCGTGCAGGTGCCGCCACGCGGCGTGAGGGCGATCATGACGCCCGACTCGCCGCGTTCGGCGGCACGCACCGCATCGTAGCCGCAGCGGTAGGAGTCGAGGGCATCGGCCTCCGAGACAGCGAAGGAGCAGGAGCGCCCGAGCAGGCCGGGCTTTTCGCTGCGCACGCGCAAGCCGGTGGCGGCGCTGACGGCGCGGGCCAGGGTGTGGCCGAGATTGCTTGCGAGTTCGTGTTGCCGGTTGCCGGCGCGGTCGAGGTCGGCTCCGAAGGGATTGCCGTCGGGATCGCGTAAGCCTTCGCAAACGGTGACGACGACGCGGCCGATGCGGCGGTGAACCTCGGTGACGTCGCGGCAGATCTGATCGAGCGTGGGCGGGCGCTCCGGCATATAGATGAGGTGCGGCGGATCATCCTTGCGCGAACGGGCGAGCGCGGTGGCGCCGACGACCCATCCGGCGTTGCGGCCGATGACTTCGACGATGGTGACAGGAGAGGGAAGCGCCCGATTGTCTTCTCCGATGTCGCGCGTGGCCTGGGCGTAGAAGCGCGCGGCCGAACCGAAGCCGGGGCAGCGATGCGTTCCCGCCAGATCGTTGTCGACCGTTTTCGGCACGCCGATGACGGTGAAGCCGTCGTGCAGGATGCGGGCGGTCTTCATCGAGCCGTTGCCGCCGGTCAGGAAGATGGTTCCGATGCCGCGCTGTTCCAGGCGTTCGCGCACGCGGTCAAGGTGCTCCGGCGCAAAGGCGCGGCGGCTGGAACCGAGAACGGAACCGGGCGCGCGGCGGATTCGCGCGAGCAACGCGGCGGGAAGCGGCGACAGGTCGAACCAGTCATCCTCAAGCAGGCCGAGCGCGCCGAAGGGAGCGCCATAGAGGCGGCGAATGCGCGGCGAGTCGCGGCAGGCGTCGATGATGCCCACCAAACTTGCATTCAGCACGGCCGAAGGTCCGCCGCCGTGCACGACAATCGCGCCATCGCGAGTGTTGTTCATGAGCTCCTCAATCCAGAATGCCCGCGAGGGGGAGGCAAGCGGAAGGTCAGTTGGCGGCGCGTCCGGAGACCGCGATCACTTCAATACCTTTGGCTTCGAGATACTCGCGGTGATGTGGCGCGATGCCGGCATCGGTGATGACGCGGTGGACGCTGGCGATGGGCGCGATCAACGACAGGCTCGAGCGGCCGATTTTGCTCGAGTCGGCGACCACGGAGACCTCGCGGGCCGACCGGATCATGGCGGCGTTCAACTCGGCCTCCAGAATATCGGGCGTGGACGGGCCCATCTCCGGCTCGAGCCCATCGACGCCGAGGAAGAAGTGGTCGACGCGCAGTTCGGCGAGCATCTTTTGCGCCTGCGGTCCGGCGAAGGAGCGGGAGATGCGGCGCAGCATGCCGCCGATCATGATGAGGTTGATCTCGGCGACGTTGGAAAGTTCCCAGGCGATGGCGAGCGAGTTGGTGACGAGGGTGACGCGAGACAGGCGGCGGTTGCGGATGGCGCGGGCGACTTCGAGCGTCGTGGTGCCGGAGTCGAGAAGGACGGTTTGGCCTTCTTTGACGAGGGCGGCGGCGGCGTGGCCGATGCGGACCTTCTCGTCGTGGTGCTGGGACTCCTTGACGTCGAGCGGAACGTCGACGGCGACTTCGCTCTTCCGAATGGCGCCGCCATGGGACCGGACCAGGAGGTTGCGCCGGGAGAGCGCATTGATGTCTGCCCGGGCGGTCACCGAGGAGACGCGGAAGTGCCGGGAGAGATCCGAAATCACGACCCGGCCCTGCCGGTTGATCATCTCGAGAACGGCGCGCCGCCGCTCTTCGGTCAGCATCCGCGGCTGCTTTATTTCTGCCATGTCCGCTCCACCTCCGGCCACGTGGCTTGCCCGGCGCAGCCGCCTAGTCTACGCGTGGAAAGTCCGCCGCAGATCGAACCGCAATCGAGACAGCTTTCCAATGGGAACCCGCCCAGCCATGTGTGCAGGAAACCGGCGTTGAACGAATCACCCGCGCCCGTCGTGTCGACGGCATCCACGGCAATGGCGCCGGCGGAATGAAACCGCCCCGCCGCCAGCGCCGTGCAACCGCGCTTTCCCAACCTCGCTACGACGATCGTCTGCCCGTTGCTCACCGCGCGAAGGCCTGTTTCCACGTCTTCGCTGCCGGATAGCCCAGCTAGTTCCACTTCATTCAAGAATAGAACATCGCAGAACGAGAGCATTCCGGCGAGAGACGGGCTCCATTGTTCAAGCGGATCGTGTCCGGGATCGAGAGAAACCGTCAAGCCGGCCTGCTTGGCCGCGCGGAAGAGTGCCGGCAACCCAGGCTGCAGTTCGCTTTGCAGATAGTAAGAAGAAACGTGCAAATGGCGATAGCGAGAGAGTATATCAGCAGTAACATCGTCCGCGGTGAGCGCGGCGATCGAACCGGGGAAGGTGACCAGCGCGCGGTCTTCAGCGCTGAAGGAAGCGGTGATGCCGGTCTTGAGCGCGGGATCGACCACGACCAGGCTGGTGTCGACGCCGAGGCGGGACAGTTCGGCGACGCAGAATCTTCCCAGGACATCGTCACCGGCTTTGCCCAGGAAAGACACGGATGTGCCGAGGCGGGCAAGTCCCGCGGCGCAAATGGCGGACGAACTGCCCAGGACGAGCGAAAAGTCGTCGGCCAGCACTTCACGGCCGGGTTGGGGCAGCGAGTGGAAGCCGCTGAAGACGAGGTCGGCATTCAGCTCGCCCGCGACCAGAACCCGCATTAACCCACTTCCGCGCTCAGGTTATGCAATTTGAACTCGCCGACGACGCGGCTGATGGAATCGCTGACGGCCGGAGCGTCGGGGCGCAACCCCTCATCCCGGCAACGCAGAAAGGCGAGCAATTGGCCCGCGACAACGGCGGCAACGGCGAGCCACTCGTCGCCCAATTCGCGCAGGACCGGGAGTTCGATGGCAAGGTCGCCGGGCTGTATGATTTCGGACGGCACCGAGCCGCCGATGACGATCTTCCAGCAGCCGAGGCGCTTCTGATCGACCTCTTTCAGCAGGTCCATCTGATAGGCGCGCCGCAGCGGGTGGGAGGAGAGAGGCACGAAGAGCAGGCTGCGTTTGTCGAGCGCGCACATGGGACCATGGCGCAGGCCGAGGCAGGTTTCCGAGCGCGTCAGCACGCGGCCGTCGCTCATCTCCAGCATCTTGAGCGCGGATTCAAGCGCGGCGCCCTGGAGGACACCGCTGCCAACGGCGATCATGCGGTGGATTTGTTCGAGCGGGGACTCTTCGATCGGCGCGAGTTCGTTCTCCAGGAAGTGCGAGACGCTCGCGGCCAGCGCCTCGACGGTTTCGAGATAGCGTTCCGGGTTCGCCAGCGCCAGGCCGGCTACGACCATGCTCGTGAAGCTGCTGGTCATGACGAGACTGCGGTCGCAGCAGCGTTCGTCCAGAAGCAGCACCTTGACCCTTGGATCGGCAACGGGCGAGCCGGACCCAGAACCGCCGGTGCCCCACGTACGCGCAAGCCGTCCATTTGGGTTGCAGGTTATGAGGAGGTGATGGACGCCGGGTTCTTCGTCCAGCAGATGCTGCACCAGCCCCCCGCTTTCCGGGCTGTCGCCGGAGCGCGCGAACGAGACCACCAGCAGGGGACGCTCGGGCGGCAATACGCCCGCGCCGAGCATGAGAATTTCGCCGCTTTCCAACGCCGTGACGGGAATGCCCGTGCTTTCCTGCAAGCTATTGGCGATGCACTTGCCGGCGTAGAAAGAGCTTCCCGAGCCCGTCAAAACGATGGCCTTCGCGCTGCCGATGGAACCATGCAAGGACGCGGCGCGGCGGGCGGCATCGGTCCACATTTCCGGCTGCTGCCAGATTTCGGCTAAGGTGTGGGCATATCCACCGGCCTGGCGGAGTTCCAGCGGATTCGCCCAAAGTTCGGCGAAGGTGGGCCGCGTTGCGACGAACCGCCGGTTGGATGCGTGCATGAATAAAGTTTCTGAAGGAAAGCATAGCAAGCAGAGCAGCCGGGTGTCACATCGAACCGGCTTCCACGGTGTGGAAAACCATACAACAGGAACGATTTGGCATTCATTCAGAGACGCGCGAACATTCTTCGATTGCCTCCGTTTTCTTGCGAATGCGGGGAGCGGGAGCGCTTCGACAGCGGCAGGGGCGAGTGGTTTATATGCCGGTCGTCGCAGGGAGGGTGCCGGGGATCAGCACTCGCGCTTAGGATTCGCGGGGAACGCTAGGTTCCTCGGCCCGTTTGCGGCCTTGACTCCAGACGGCCAGCCGGGATTCGAACTCCTCGAAGACGATGGGCTTGGGGAAGTAGTCGGCGATTCCCGCCGCAAGGCCTCGTTCGCGGTCCTCATCCATGGCGTTGGCAGTCAGGGCAATGGCTGGTGGCGGAG
>CAYUZM010000316.1:0-6641 GCA_964449665.1 uncultured Solibacteraceae bacterium | reverse complement strand
TTTTTTTTTCAGGCAGAAGACGGCATACGAGTTTCCGAAACGTGACTGGAGTTCGGACGTGTGCTCTTCCGATCTGTGCGTGAACTTGCCGGTCATGTTGGCCCTGCTCGCCACGCTCGTGCTCATCTTCGCCTTCCAGGCCGACAACATCACCGGCAAGTTCACGCACGTGCTCCTCATCGCCGTGCCAATCTTGATCCAGGTCTACTTCAACTCCTCGCTCGCCTACGGCCTTATGCGCCTGTTCCGCGTCGAGTACGCCATTGCCGCCCCCGGCGCCCTCATCGGCGCCAGCAACTTCTTCGAACTCGCGGTCGCCACCGCCATCGCCCTCTTCGGACCCGAATCCGGAGCCGCCCTCGCCACCGTCGTCGGCGTACTCATCGAAGTCCCCGTGATGCTCTCGGTCTGCTCCATCTGCAACCGCACGCGCCACTGGTTCCCGCCGCCCGCTCACACGCCATCCGCCCAGGCACAATCCGCCCACCCCCAGCCCGCCCGCACATAAGCCATCAGAAAGGAGCCACCCCATGTGGTGCTACGACTGCTCGCAACAGGCCATCCGCCGCGAAGCGATTGGCATCTGCCATCACTGCTCCGCCGGCGTCTGCACCCACCACGCAACCATGGTCGCCGACCCCGTCCTCGGCCACCAACACGTCGCCCGCGTCGAGGCTCTCCCCAAAAAAGCCCGCGAACTCTTCTGCAACACCTGCCACGCTGCGCTCCGCCAGCAAGGCGCGGCGTCCTGAACTCGCCGGCCACCGGCGTGGGACTGATTCCCATTCCCCCCTAGCGAACGCTCACCGCGGATGCCGGAATGATGAGCTCAGTCGCCATCGGAGCGACCTCCGAATCCGGAACGTAGCGTGCACCCGCGCTGGCGATCAGCGCCTGCAGATCTACATCAGGCGGAAGGGGCGGATCCACCTGATACCCTCCTTGATCCATCTGCGCTGGTGGTCCCGCCAGATGACTCCCAAACCTGTAGGTCTTCGTCGCGTTGGCCGATTTCATAAACTCTACCCAGATCGGAAGCGCTGATTTGGCTCCCTCCAACCCGAGGTTCCGGTTGTCGTCATAGCCAACCCACACCACGCAAACAAGGCCGTCGGTAAATCCCGCAAACCAACCATCGTCATCCGTCCCTGTCTTGCCGGCGGCCGCAAAGGGGAGCCGCCCTGCTGCCCATGCCGTACCGTATTGCACGACGCCTCTCAACATGCTTGCCATAATTTGCGCGTTCTCCACTCGCATCACGCGCATCGTCCGTACGGGCGCCTCTCGAATAGATCTGCCCTCCCAGTCGCGGACGCTCTCAATGAAATAGGGCTTGACCGCTACTCCTTGATTGGCGAATGCGGTGTATGCTCCCGCAAGCGCCAGCGGGGAGACCTCGTAGCTGCCGAGCGCGGCCGATGGCGTCGCGGCGACACCATCCAAACCAGCCGCTCTCGCAAGATCCGTTACGTACGAGTAACCAACCCTCTCCGCTAAACGCACTGCCGGAACATTCAACGACTGGCGCAGTGCCTGTTGGAGAGTGACCCGGCCGTGGTACGCGTCGCCGAAGTTTCGCGGCGCATACCGCGCTCCATTGAAGGAGAATTCGCGCGGGATGTCGTTCACTTCCGAATGCGGACCCAACTGCCGCGACTGCGAACTATACTCAAACGCCGCGGCGTAGACGAACGGCTTGAACACCGACCCTGGCTGCCGTTGTGACACGGCCCTGTTCACCTGGCTCGACAAAAAGTCGGTCCCTCCCACGAGCGCTCGTATTGCTCCGGTGCGCGGGTCCAGCGCAACCAGCGCGGCCTCAACTCTTCCCTGCGAACCTCGCCGCCGGTTTAACTTCTCAACGCCACGGTGAACTGCCTCCAATGCCGCTTGTTGCAAGTGAACATCCAACGTGAGCGTGACTTCAATCGGCGTATCCAAATCTCCCGCGCTGCTGAGTTCACGTGCCGCGAGCTGGAGGTAGTGTGCATTGTCTGATTTCAGCTCCGCAAGGCGCGCGGGCTTCTCGCGCGCTTGGCCCTCTGCCGCGGCTGTGATCAGTCCGCGCTCTCTCAGTAGCCTCAATACGGCATTGCGCCGCTTGAGTGCGGCCGGAGACTTGTCCCGGTTGAGATTAACGGGCCGCTGAATCGCGCCCGTGATCAAAGCAATGTTCTCGGGCGTCAACTCCGAAAGTTCTTCGCCCAGGAAGGCTAGAGACGCATCCGCCACGCCAACGATTTCATACGGGCCGGCATTTCCAAATGGAACCGTGTTCAGGTACAACTCCAAAATCTGCCGCTTGCTGAGCCGCAGTTCCAGTGCCAGAGCATACAGGCCCTCGCGAAACTTGCGGCCTAAAGTGCGCTCGCTTAAGGTGAACAGAGTCCTCGATAGCTGCTGCGTGAGCGTCGACGTGCCCCGCGGGCTTTTACGATTCCTCAGCGCGGCCAGCAATGCCCCAGTCGTCCGGACGAAATCTATTCCCGGGTGAAGGTAAAATCGTCTGTCCTCCACTGCGATGACCGCATCGATCAATTGCTGTGGAATTTCCTCCAGCTTCGTCCAGTTTCGCGGCTGGTAACCGCGCCCCGTCGCTGGAACAAGCTGAATGGGCGCGCAACCAGCGCATTTCCAAACGACACGTTCCACCATCACTTGATGCACACGCGCATCGATCGTTTGATGGATGCCGCGAACCAGCAATCCGGCCGCAACTGCAACAAGCGTAAGGGCAACGGCCCCACCGGCAATCACCTTCGAACGAAGCGTTTTGAACGGCACATATGCTTCATGTGCAATCTGAGGCCCGTTTATGCCGCGCGCTCGGCAATATGGGCGTATGGCTTAGAAAACTCCTGGTGCCCGGGGCGGGACTTGAACCCGCACTCCTCTTGCGAGAAAACGGAATCTAAATCTTACCGACCGCAACCTGAAAACTTAAAATCATCTCAGCGACTGATGAAGCGCGGGTTGGACAGTCCGGAGCATGGTGCGAAGTGGAAATCCGGGAAAGGTGTGTATGACTGTTAGCGGCCACAAGACGCGCAGCATTTTCGATCGCTACGACATCGTGGGCGAACGAGACTTGCTAGCGGCGGCGCGTCGCCTGAGTGAACACGTTCAGGCGATAGAGTCGGTGAAGGTAAGGCCACTGGCCAGGACAGTTTGAGACTGGTGAAGGTAGCGCTGCGACGCAAATCGACAGGGTATCAACTGTTGTCCGTCTTTCAATAAATTGTTCGTCCCTGCGCTTCCCGTTGGCGCTTGCTCATGCGAGAGGCACGTCGTTAGACTACAGGTTCTATGAGTCGCGGAATTGAGCATTTCATGTGGGGATATCAGCCCCACTTTAGGGCGCATCAGGAATGCGACGCCGAGCTCCTATTTCAGAAACTGGACAAGAGGTTCAAGCCGGAAGTCTTTCTGGTTGGCATTCTCGATTACGGTGTCACCAAACGATTTCCGGCTTGTGTTGAACCGGAAGACGAACACTGGATTACATCCGAAGATTTCGATGATGTTCGTACGATCGCCGAGGCGATTCGACGTACATACCCCGAAGCGGAAATGTTCCAGTCCCACCCCCTCGCGCAGAAGCGACAAGAAGACGACCTCCTCAAACGGTCCATACGAGACGCCGTTTTAAGGGTGATCGAATCCCATCCATCTCGGCCAGGAGAAATGAAGTTCTACGTCTCGTATCCAGCGAGAATTGATTGCTATTGGGTATCTGTCGTTCTCGGGCTGCAGACGGACGCTCTCAACGCTTACCCTGCTCTCCACCAGGGCAGCGTCAAGATGCATGAATTCCGTCACATACCAGTAGCGGTTTCATTGATCGACGCGGCAGTGAGTGTATTTCTTCAAGAGGCAACCGGCGAGCTGCTCCGTCCAGATCCCGGATTGGGCAGTGTTGGCCGGGAATTGGAGGAGATGCTGCGGAGCGCCGGAGATGCATTTATGAGAGGCTTGGCGTGCAGAACCGACATGAGTTGCATAGAAGGAATGCACGGAATCTACCGCGCAGTAACGACAGCCGCTTCTCTTCGATATGAAAAAGCTGCGGGCAAAGGCCGAATAATACTCGCCCGGAAACATCATCCGGCTATCAAAGAAGTCGTCTCGCTAGTTGCGCCCGTAAAGCTGAAGGCGTATAGAACGGTTCGAAAGTTGTTGGAACTCGCGTCCGACGAACTGCCTCTATACTGTGATCCCGACCAGGCTTACGGGCTCGCGATGCAACTGGGCTATGATTCGACACTCGAGGACCTATTCACAGTAGAGATTAAGGGTCATCATCATTGGGAACTCAGCCACGCTGACCAAGTGCTCATGAGGGTGCAGTATGGCGTGCCCACGGTCCCGCACTTGCCGTTCGATGAACAGAAGCTTCGCCTGGATCTTCGACGTATATTCCGCCAGATTACGGCGGAGGATAGCGAGCGCCTGATCGGGTTCGTAAGGACTGCGGAGCGTGAGAGCCATGGAACGATGCTTGTCATCACTGAGGCCGCACAAATCGAGGCCGCGAGGCTATCGTCGCAGGGCACACCAGTACAGCCGCTGACTCTCGACGCGACTACTCTAAGGAACCTTACACCGATCGACGGTGCGATCATTATGAATCCAGCAGGAGTGTGTTATGCGATCGGCACCATTTTGGATGGGCAGGCAACTGACAAGGGTGATCCAGGACGTGGGGCGCGATTCAATTCCGCAGTCCGATACTACGAATCCATCACCGCGCCGTGCATGATTGTGGTCGTCTCCTCTGACGGGGGAGTAGACTTCATTCCTGATCCCATGCCGATGATAAACCGAGCGGTGATTGACGATGCCATCGCCCTCCTGAGTGGGTTCGAAACGGCGGCCAATGTTCCCCGCAGGCGCTATCGAATGACACTGGATCTCTTAGATCGTCATCGGTTCTATCTTATGGAAGAAGACTGCAATCTTCTTAATCCGCTCATCGAGAGAATAGAGACCCGCGTCAGACGGGAGGATGAGTCGCAGATATGGGGCGTCCGATCGCCATACAAGCCGAACCCACAGATGAACGCGGCGCTCTATTACCTCGCGTGATTGGTCTCCGTTGACGCGAGGTTAGAGCCCCCAATCCGACACTTCTAAATCTGCTGCCGGATGATGAAAGGAACTGCCACACCCAGGTCACACAGGCCCTCTGCCAATCCGGTGGCAACGACCGAACCGGCTCGCACCAAAATCATTGCAGCACTGGTGCCCGGGGCGGGACTTGAACCCGCACTCCTCTTGCGAGAAAACGGATTTTAAGTCCGTTGCGTCTGCCGGTTTCGCCACCCGGGCCTCTCCAGCTTCATGATACAGAATGCCCGCCTGTGTATACTGCAACCAATGCCCCGCCGCGCCCTCACGCCACTCCTCTCGCTCCTCGCCCCCGCCCTCGCGCTCCTCGCCCCCTGCCCCCTCCACGCCCAACCCGCCCGCTATGACCGCCTCATGCGCGACCTCCTCATCTTCGACGCCCACATCGACACCCCGCGCTACTTCCTCGACGAAAACTACAAGCTCGCCGACGAGCACGGCCACTACGAACTCGACCTCCCGCGCATGAAGAAGGGCCACCTCGGCGCCGTCTTCTTCGGCATCTACGCCCAGCCGCAGGACTACCCGCCGCAGCTCTGGCTCCCCCGCTCCCTCGAAGTCCTCGACGCCCTCCACCGCGAAGTCGCCGCCAACCGCGATCAAATCGAATTCGCCACCACCGCCGCCGATGTCGAACGCATCCACGCCTCCGGCCGCCGCGCCGCCCTCGCCAGCCTCGAAGGCGGCCACCTCATCGCCGACAGCCTCCCCATCCTGCGCGACTTCTACCGCCTCGGCGTCCGCTACATGACCCTCGCCCACTTCGCCACCAACAGCTTCTCCGACTCCATGACCGATGCCCCCGTCCACAACGGCCTCTCCAACAAGGGCCGCGAACTCGTCCGCGAAATGAACCGCATGGGCATGATCGTCGATGTCTCCCATATTTCGGACAAAGCAGTCCTCGATGCCGTCGCCGAAAGCCGCGCCCCCGTCATCGCCTCCCACTCCTCCGTCAAAGCCATCGCCCCCATCGTCCGCAACATGCCCGACGAAGTCATTCAAGCCATCGCCAAAAAGGGCGGCGTCGTCTGCATCAACTTCCACGCCGGCTATCTCGACCAGGCCGCCTACGACGTCTACATCAAAAACCGCCCCGCCCGCGACCAGGAGATCAAAGACGTCCTCGCCCTCCACGCCAACGACCCCTCCCGCTGGGAACTCGTCCGAGGCATCCAGCGCCGCTACTTCGCCAAAATGCCCAAGGTCGACTACAAACTCCGGCTCCGCCACATCGACCACGTCGCCAAACTCGCCGGCCCCGACCACGTCGCCCTCGGCTCCGACTTCGACGGCATCTCCGGCATGGCCCCCACCGGCATGAAGGACGTCGCCGATTATCCGAACCTCGTGAAAGGCCTCATCGACATGGGCTACAACGACACCGACATCCGCAAAATCATGGGTCTGACTCTCGTGCGCGTTCTGCGCCAAACCGAGGAGGCCGCCGAAAAGCAATGGGCACCCGAAAGCCAACCCCCCCCTCCAGAACCACCCCCGCCGCCCCCGTGCCC
>CAYUZM010000315.1:0-6650 GCA_964449665.1 uncultured Solibacteraceae bacterium | reverse complement strand
CGACCGCGGCTTCGTGGATCCCTTTACGGGCAGCGGCCTCCTTTGCGCGTTGCTAACAGGGCACTTAGCAGGTATCGATGCGGCTCGTGGAATTCCTCCACGCCAGTACCTTGCGCTATGTCGCAAAACGCTTCGACGACCGTTCTTGACAGCGAGCGTCTTCCGGGCTGCATTGGCCACGCCGTTTGCGTCCACGCTTGCCGCGCACGTGCCAGCGAGCTGGCTCATTCGCGGTACACGTCCGCGAATCAGTGCCATGTCATTGCAAATATAGGGGAACGTAGAAAATGAAAACCGGCGGATACTCGGAGGAAGATACCCGCCGGTCGGCTCACTCACCTGGGCGAGGTAAGTGGGCCAACTGATGATGGGAAGTTCGGAGGGCCTTCCCACGACACCAGTACGTCTAGAGAGACGTGGTCTATGGCTTATACGTTACCACGGGTTTTTCGTCCGTCATAGTACTATTTTTACTTCAGGAGCAGAAAGGTGTAATAGGCCATTAACGAAATTGTCGCTAGTGCTGCGACCCACAAGCCTATTGTTTGCCACACGGGTGGGCGAACTTCCGGCGGAAGTAGCCGGTACCGGAGGAAGAGGGCACCCACCGCGATGACGGGCAGCATGACCGCTTGCGCTACGCCTCCCGCCTTCACCATGGCGACCGGCGACTGCACCATCAAATATAGTCCTGCTGAAACGGAAGTCAGAATCCAAACAAAACGCCGGCGGTAGCGGAGGCGGGCCTCGTAGTCGTCGGCGTCGAAGCGGCCCATGAGACGGCACAGGTCAGACGCCACGCGAGACTCGGCGGCCGTGGCGGCAAAAATCGTGCCGTAGAGAGTCGCAATCGCGCCGACGTAGAAGATCCCCACGGACCACCCGCCCAACGTTTGCGTGTACATGTTCGACAGGACGGGAATCATGTCGGACGAGGCCGGCACCAGGCCACGAGAGTGCAGGACGCCCGCGCCGAGGAGGTAAAAGGCAATGGTTGCAACAGTATAGATGCACATTGACGCGAGGATATCCATGTTCATGACGCGGATCCAGCCAAAGGCACGTTCCCGCCAGGCCGGGGCTCCGGCGGGCGTTTCGTCCCGCGCCCCGGTTTTCCGCGCGTAACCCTTCTCCACGCACCAATAGGGGTACATGAAAAGTTCGCTCGCGCCCACGCCGGTAATTCCAAACACGGCGACCGCCGAAGTGAGCCCACCGGGAGGGAGATCGAACGTAAAACCTTGCTTGAGGTTAGCCCACTGAAACCCATCGCTGCGCAGAAGAATTAGCGCGCATAAGAATGTCAGCATCGTAAATAGGCCGACCTTGATGGTTGCCAGCCCTTCAATCCTCTCGTAACCCCCACCCAGCAGCAGCGCCAGCGTGATGGCCAAAAGCATGAGCACGAAGACGTTTACCGGCACGCTCGGCACGAGCATGTGCAACGTCTGGGCGACGCCGCCGAACATGGCGCCGATCTGGAAGCGCGTCATCGTAATCATGGCGGCCCATCCCCAGACGACCCAGTTCACCCCGATGCGCGGGCCGGGAATGCGGTTAAACCCGGCGAGTCCGGTTTGGCCGGTGGCGATCGAGTAACGGCCGATTTCGGCCTGGAGCGCGGGCTTGACAATGCAACTCAGCAGGATGACCCAGAGACAGACGTAGCCGACCTCTGCGCCGAGCGTGGTGGTGGCAATGAGTTCCCCGGAGCCGACGATGGAGGCGGCGAGGATCATGCCTGGGCCGATGCGCTTCAGCGTGGGCCAGAATCCACGCGGCGGTTGCTCAATATCGCGCGGGTCGAGCGCGTACAGATCTTTGTGATGTTCGTTGACGGGCGATCCCTGGGCAGTTGCAGACACTCGTGCTAAGGTATCAGATCGAACGAATCTTCAATAGCTCTCCCACACCGCGCCCGCTAGAATCGCGAGGATAAAGGCACCGGTCCAGGCGAGCACTTTCATGCGCCAACCGGCATTGGTATTGGGTTCGAACGATGCCCGCGCGATGGGGATGGTGCGGAGCCGGCGGTCCTCGTTCAGCGCGGCGGCGAGGCGTTCGATCACGGCACGGGCTTCTTCAACCTTCAAATACGGATAGGCGACATCGAACTGGGCGTTGCGTGTTTCGACGCCGACGATGTAGTTTTCGACGTCGCCCCACGACCCGTGTTCGGACCGGAACCTCGAATATTGGGCGCGCACGTTGCAGGCCCAAATGGCATCACGTTCGAGGTTGACCTTGCGGCCGAGGGGGATTGGGCCGTTGGTCACTTTGACGCCATGCGCTCCCGCCGTGATGATGCGGGAATTGAGCGCAGCGGGAAGCACCAGCGCGCCGAGCACGGCATAGACGGGGAGGAAGATGCGCGTGGCCTGGTTCGGCTGGTTCAGAGTGCCCACGAGAAGGTAGCCGAAACCGAGGTAGGCGGCCAGGAGCGGGAGACCGATCCACCACGGGGCCCAGCGTTGACGCATGTGAAGGGTGGGCATGGGATTAGGTGGTCTGGCGAGTCTGGTTGCGGGCCGGGAGGTTATTTCTTTGCCGGTTGTTTACTTGAGGGCACCCGTTGCATCATGGGCACCCCCTCCTTATTCGGCAACCGCGCGACCTTCGGCCCACTGAAGCGCGCGATGGTGATTTCCGCGCGGTACAGCACCTTGCAGCCCGGTTCAATATGCCCACCCGTCGTTTGGCCCTGGTTGTTCCCCAGCGTCATGTGCAGGTGGGGCTCGCCCGCGGCGATGATCCCGCTCAGGCTCAGGATTTCGAGCGGGCCCTGGCGGGTCATCATCTTGTCGGTGGGCGTTGGGGCCATATCGGCGACTGCGTGGAACGTACAGACTTGCAGCGTTCCGGCGGCGGTGAGCACGGCGCCATCTTCAATCTTGTGCTTCTTGATCGTGTCGAGAATGGACTCCAGGAGAAGTTCATCGCGGTCCAGCCGCAGGCGGATCACCTCGGCCACCTGCGCGCCGGTGAAGACCTCGCTGGGGAACGCCGCGGGCGTCATGGCCGCGATCAGGCAAAGAGTAAGAATCGTGCGCCTCATGGGCGCTGAGTGTATCGCAGGTCATGCGCAGGCGGGAGCCGTGGGGACGGCCCTGGGGCGCCGTGTGCCGCTACTGCATGGTCTCGGGGCCGTCGGCGGCGAAGCGGATGAGGTCCTCGAACGGAATCAATTCGAGCGCCTTTTCGTGGGTCGCCTTCAAGAACACGGGTGCCCCGGCGCCGGCGTCGACAGCTTCTTTCCAGCGTCCGGCGCAGACGCACCAGCGGTCGCCGGGTTTGAGACCGGGGAAGCCGAACCAGGGCGCCGGCGTCGACAGGTCATTTCCGGTGGCTTGCGAAAAGGCGAGGAATTCGGCTGTCACTTTCACGCACACGGTATGCGAGCCCACGTCCTCCGGACAGGTGCTACACGCGCCTTCGCGAAAGAACCCTGTCACAGGATCGCTGCCGCAGATTTCCAATGGGCCGCCGAGAACGTTGCGGTCCGGGTCGCGGTGAATATCGGAAGGAGACATAACCTCCAATATAGCGATCCGGCCGGAACCCGGTCACAAGGGATGCGAATATTTTCTTTCCATTCATTCGAGGGAACTTCTTGCTTGTGACCGCGGGCGGAGGAACCCGTTCGGAGCAGTGTGCGTGCTATTCAGTGGGCATGAAATACGGCGTGTCCGGTTGGACACCGACAAAAGAACAACGCATCAAGATGCGCAAAGAGGCCGCGCAGGCGGCGCGCCGGCTGGCGAAGATCCAGGGGATTCCCACGGCGGAAGACTGCCTGGCTGACCCGGTGATGGCGCGCCGGTACATGCGCGTGGTCAAAGACAGATTCAAGACGGAGATCGAAGGCGTCCCGCGGCTGCGCGATGCAATCGGCGTGCCGGGCGAGTTGCGCTAGCGATCGTCTACAAGGCGCGCGGATTGGCCGTGTTGTAGGCGCCGGGCGTGATGGTGACGGGGTAGCCGGAGTCTCGGCCAAAGCGGTAGACGGGACCTTCCCACGCGCCGAAGTCGATCGTATTGGCGACGCTGCGGCCGCCGCTATAGTTGGCGGTGCGTTCGTTGTAGTATTGCGTGTCGCGCGCGGCGATGACATCGGCTCCCGACCACAAAGCGAGTTCGCCGCATAGCCGCTGCCCGTCGCCATGCGTGCCCTCATTGCCTGGAGCCGTGTCGGCGGTGGCGCAGGCGAACACGACAATGGTCTTGATGAGATCTTTCCAACGCGACGTTTGGCTGACATTGCTGAGCGAGAGTCCCTCGCGGCCCAGTTGCATACCGAAGCCGCCGCGCTCGACGCCCGCGCAGACGCGTCCGGTGAGATCCCAATCGGCTTCGAAGCCATGGCAGAAGACATGCAGCATGTCCAGTCCGCCGCAGGAGCGGGCATGGCCCGCGACTCCGTTGATGATGGACGAGATGCTTCGCTGCGCGTTAACCAAATACACGAAGTTGTAGTTCAGCGGCGTGCGCCCTTCCAGCCTCGTGTCGTGCAAAATCATCGTCCGTCCCATCGCTTGAGTGCCTCCTAAACGCAGACGCGACGGGGAGCGGCGCGCGGGATCAGCGCAGATAGAAAATGCTGTATCGGGGCAGGGAAGTCCGTTCGAAGACCCAGCGGTCCAGGAACTGGCGTTCCAGGCGGGCGAGTTGATCGGTGGTGAATTTCGAGCGGTAAGCGCGCAGTTCGTTTTCCATGGCGGCGCGGGATTGGAAGAGATCCTCTTCGCTCATACGGGCGCGGGCAATGGCGAGTGCCTTCTCTTCGAGCGCGGTCAGGCGCTGCTCCAACTCTTCCAGTTTGGCGTAGAACGAATCGGATTCAGCGGCGATCGCGTCCAGGGCCAGAGCTACGGGTTCAAATTCAGCGGAAGCGGCGCGGGTTTCGGCGGCAACGCGCGAGAGGTGCCCTTGCAGCGCCTCCAACGAGAACGGAGCCTCGATGCCGGTGGAGGCGCGGCCCCCGACCGAGGCTTCGCCGATAGCGGCCATCTCTTCGGCTACGGCTTGGGCGCACCAGGCCAATCCGTTCACCTGGCGCTGCGTTTTTTGCTTCTTGGCGCGCCATTTTTCAAATGCGCGATCGATGCCGCGCAGCACGGCTTCGAGCGGAATGCCCGCGTTCTTCCATGTTTCGATGAGCGCCCAATCGAGCGGTGAGAGCAGAAACAAGCCGGTGCCGCGCGCTTGTCGAAAGTGTTCTTCGACCTCTGTGAAGTAGTTGAAGTAGTTGACGTGGAATTGTTCGGGCGAGTCGGTCAACGCGTGCGCTCCCAGATTAGGCGCAGGCCTTCGAGGGTAAGGTCTTCGTCGGCTTCAGTGAGAAAGCGTGAGCCGGAAGTGATGAGGCGCGCCTGACCGCCCGTGGCCACGGCCTTGGCGGCTCCGCCCATCTCGGCCAGGAGCCGTTCGAGAATGCCATCGATCATGCCGAGCGCGCCATAGTAAAGGCCGCTTTGAATGCTGCCCACCGTATTCTTGCCGATCAGGCGTTCGGGTTCGCGGAAGTCCACTTTGGGAAGTTTGGCCGTGCGGGTGAAGAGCGCGTCAATCGAAATGCCGATTCCGGCGCAGATGATGCCGCCGAGGTACTCGGCCTTCTCGGAGACACAATCGAAGGTGATGGCCGTGCCGAGGTCCACAACGATGCAAGGGCCGCCGTATTTGGCGAATGCCGCAACGCTGTTCACGATGCGGTCCGCGCCTACCTCGCGTGGATTGTCGTAGCGGATGGTCAGGCCGGTGTCGGTGTCCGATGTGACGAATTTGGGCTCACGATGAAAGTAGCGTTGCGACATGGCCGCGAGCGTCGGGTTCAAGGGCGGCACGACACTGGAGACCATGACGGCCTCCACTTCATTCAACTCGAGGGAGTCGAGCGAGAAGAGATTGCGTAGAAGGATGCCCCACTCATCTTCAGTTTGTTCATGGACAGTGCGGAGCCGCCAGCGGTGCGTGAGGTTCGGCCCTTCAAACACGCCGATGGTGATATTGGTGTTGCCTGCGTCGAGTGCGAGGAGCATGTCGTTTAGAGTGGGCGGACGCCGCCAGCGAGAATCGTAACAAGCTCGCCGGAGTCGGTGCGGAGGCGGAGGAAGCCGCGTTCGTCGAGTCCTGCCGTGGTGCCGGTGACGGTGCGGTTGTCGAGGTCGACGGTGACGCGCCGCGAGGCCACATAGGAGGACGCTTGCGTAAAGGCGTCGAGGATGGCGAAGGAGCCATCGGCGGCGAGCAACTGTGCGTGGCGCTCGACGCTTTCTAGCACACGAACGAGCAGGGGCTCCCGCGAGAGTTCGCGTTTTCCCGCCAGGCGAAGCGAGGTGGCGATCTTGCTCAACTCATCGGGAAATCGCGTGTGATTCACATTGATGCCGATGCCCGCCAGCACCGCTCCGGAATCATAGGTGAGCAGGATTCCGGCGGTTTTCTTGCCGTCGATCAGCACGTCGTTAGGCCACTTCAGATCGGCCTGAACGCCGACGATCGATTCGATGGCTTCCTTTACGGCGAGGCCGGTGGCGAGCGTGAGCAGGGGCAGGGCATCACCGCGCATGCCGGGCCTGAGGATGAGTGTGAGGTAGAGACCGTTGTTGGGCTCGGAATGCCACCCGTGGCCGGCGCGGCCTTTGTGGGCG
>CAYUZM010000314.1:6107-6706 GCA_964449665.1 uncultured Solibacteraceae bacterium | reverse complement strand
GAAGGGCGGGTGGCCGAAGTCGTGACCGAGGGCGAGGGCTTCGGTGAGTTCCTCATTGAGGCCGAGGGCGCGGGCGACGGTGCGGGCGATCTGGGCGACCTCGATGGTGTGGGTAAGGCGGTTGCGGAAGTGATCGGAGAGCCCGGCGGGGAAGACCTGGGTTTTGTCTTCCATGCGGCGGAAGGCGCGGGCGTGGATGAGGCGGTCGCGGTCGCGCTGGAATTCGGAACGGTAGGGGTGGGGGGCTTCGGGATAGCGGCGTCCGCGGGAGTTTTCGACGGAAAAGCGAAGCCGCTCAAGTGGCGCCATGAAGGCCTGATTCAGTCCGCGCTCACTTCTTGGCTGGAGGGGCCGGAGCGGCCGGGGTGGGCGCGCTGGCCATGATTTGGCCGAGGAGCGAGGAGGCGTAACGGGCGACGGCCGGGCGGGCCACTTTGGAAAGCGGCTCGAGCATCTTCATCGCTTCCTGGGGATTCTTCTTGGAGATGCGCTGGGCGAGCGCGATGGTGGCCTGCTCAGTGGAGACCATGGCGTTGGGGTTAGCGACGTGCGCGAGCCGGATATCTTCGGCCTGTTTTTTGCAGCCAGTGGCGTCGTAG
>CAYUZM010000314.1:0-6097 GCA_964449665.1 uncultured Solibacteraceae bacterium | reverse complement strand
TGTTGCAGAGACCACTTGGCGAGCGAGGCGTATTCGGAGTCGCCGGTGTCGGCGGCCTGTTGGAAGTTCTTTTCGGCGTCGGCGATCTTGTTTTCGTCCGCGTCGAGGACGCCGAGCAGGTAGTGGGCAACGGCGGCTTCATTGGAGCCGGAGTGGCGGGTGGCGACGTCGACGAGGGACTTGCGCAGGGCGTTGTTCTTTTCCTGCTGGGTGGGGAAGGCGAGGCGCGTATCGCCGGGGTTGGACATGGGGGCGATGACGGCATCACGGATTTTCATGGCCGCGCCGAGGTCGAGGGCCCTGGTTTCCGCCTGTTTGCCGCGCCAATACCAGCCACCGGCGATCAGCAGAATGGCCGCGAGGGCGATGCCGCCATAGAGGGCGACGCGATCCTTGTGGGAGCTGACGTATTCAACGGTATGGCCGACTTCTTCGACGAAGCGATCCGTCTTCAAATCGTGGCGCGTTACTTTGTCCAAGGGTACCTCTTCAAGATGCGATGCGCGGTCTCTCTGGCTCTTCGCCCGCCTTGCGATTCATCAAGGCGCACGTAGCGCTAGGGAGCGTAGATTCCTACTCTTGCGAGTTTATCATAGCGCCGAAAGCGGGGCGGTTGAAATGGGGTGTGGGGAATGCGGGAGGGAATTTACGGGGGAATGGGCAGGGCGTGAAACACACATAGTACTTCGGGTGTCACTGGGGTAACGTCCCTGGGCGCGGTCCGCGGTGCGGGCTGCTGGGACGTGAAATTCGGATAGGAGTAAATATACATGAAATCAGCAATTTGCGCGGGCCTTTTGACATCCACCCTGTTGGTGGGCGGTTTGTGGGCACAAACCGGTTCGGGCAGCGCCACGCCAAGCGGCGACTTTTACGGAGGGCTGTACGGAAAGCCGGGCGATGCGGTGCGGATTGTGACGCTGGAGGCCAATCTCTCGACGTTGAGCGAGAATCCACCGGTGGTGGGGCGCGATGCGTCGGGAAAGGCGGGGATTGAGATCCGCTTCGAACAGGGTGGAACGGCCGGCGCCGTCACGTCGGCGACGAAGGCGATTGTGATGGTGAACATTACGGCAACGACGGCGCAGAACGAGGTCGTGACGGCGGCGCATATCCATCGCGGGGCGCGCGGCACGAACGGTCCGGTGGTGGTGGACTTCAATCTGACCACGCCGATTAACACGGTGGCCGGCCAGATGGCGACAGTGGCGACGCAGTTTGAGGTGACCGATGCGGCGGTGCTGGCGATTCTAAACGAAGTGGTGAAAGACCCGGGCGCGTTTTATGTGAACGTGCACACGCAGTCGAACGCGGGCGGCCACATTCGCGGGCAGTTGACCGAGTCGGGCCTGGCAGCGACGCGGCGGCTGGAACAGCGGCTGACGAACAACGTGGAGAAGGATCTGGCCGACGTGAAGCGGCTGGTGGTGCGGCTGGCCCAGAAGGAAGGGCTGATTTCGCCGGATGAGGCGAATCAGTTGTTGACGCCGGCAGAGGAGCAGTAAGGTTGGTTTGGAAAGGGGACCGGCTGAGCGGCCGGTCCCGCCTGGGCAGGCGGGCCGCGATGGGAAGGCGGGCCGCGCTTTGCGGACTGCCGAGAATGCCTTCGATAGGCCAGGAGGCCTGGTGCCCTTGGGAGGACGGGTGATTTCGCCTGCCGATGGGGTACGGCGCGATTTCGCGGTTCGCTACGCTTTGACGTGGGCGGTGGTGAGGTTGCGGCCGATGGCGAATTTCACGAGCCCGGCGACGTCGTGGATGTCGAGCTTGCGCATGAGGCTGGCGCGGTAGGTATCGACGGTTTTGGGGCTGAGGTCGAGGCGGGCGGCGATTTCCTTGGCGCGGACGCCTTCAATGAGCATGGAGAAGACCTGGTATTCGCGGGCGCTGAGCATGCCCACCGGGTCGTCGCCGCTGGTGGCGAGGCGGGGGGAGAAGACCTGTTCCAGTTGCACGTGGGGCGAAATGTAGATTCCGCCTTTCATGACCTGGTCGAGCGCTTCGAGGAAGTGGGCGGCGGGGCCCGATTTCAGGACAAAGGCGTTGGCACCGCAGCGGAGGCCTTCGACGACGGTTTTGCGGTCCTGGCGGTGGGCGAGAAGGACGAGGCGGGTGGGAAGATCTCTCTGGCGGCACTTGCTGACGAGTTCGATCGCGTAGAGCCCGCTGAGGTTCAGGTCGATGACGGCGATATCGGGCCTGAGTTTTTCGAGGAGCCGGAGGGCCTCTTCGCCGTCCTGGCATTGGGCGATCACTTCATAGAGACCGCTGCGTTCACACAGCGCCGCGAGGCCTTCACGAAGGAGGGATGCCTCGTCGGCTAGTAAGACAGTTGCTTTCGGCATGAGGATGTTCCCTGGGCGGCACGTGCCATTCCAGCCAATGAAACAGTGCCGCGCGCAGGGGGTCTCTCTCGAATGATCTACTAGCGGCGAGCAAACCGCCCTCCAGGTTTACCCGCCTTGATGGATGCGAAAGTACCTTAGTTGAAGCTGCGAATTGCGGCGGCCTCGTCGTCAAACACCTCAAATACGGTGTAAAGCTTGGTGATCTGGAGCAGGTCGACCACGCGTTTGGTGAGGTTGAGCAGCTTAAAGGAGCCGCCCTGGTTGGTGATGGTGGTGAACCCGGAGACCAGTTCGCCGATGCCCGAGCTGTCGATGTAGTTCACTTCGGCCAGGTTCAGGAGAACTTTCTTGTTTCCGCTGGCGGATAGTTCGCGAATTTTCTCGCGGAAGGCGGTGGAGCCTTCGCCCAACGTAATGCGTCCGTTGGCGTCGATCACGGTCACGTCACCGACCTGCCTTGTCGTCAATGTCATGCTCACTGGTAAAACCTCCTCGAAATCGAAACTATGCGAAGTACTGGCGCCTGGGCCAGTAGTTTAACTTTGGTGCCGCTTCTTCACCATCCGGACTAGCGTTCCCGCGCCTTCCCGTGGCAAAACTGAAAACTCATCCATGAAGGCCTGCATCATCAGGAGGCCGCGGCCGGAGTGTTTCATGAGGTTCTCGGCCGACAGCGGATCGGGCACGGCGGCCTGGGTGAACCCGGGGCCTTCGTCGCTGATCTCCACCGTCATCTGTTCCGGGGAGATGAGGACCCGCAGATGAACCTTTTTCCGGCCGTGAAACCGGTTGCCGTGGGTGACGGCGTTGACCAGCGATTCGCGCACGGCGATACCGATGCGATGCAGTTCGTCTTCGTCGAAACCGATGCCTCGGGCGGCGTCGAGGACGAGTTCCTCGCCACGGTCGACACTTTCCAGCTTGGAATCGAGCTGGATATCGGTATGAATGCTGTCGCTGCCCTGTGTCACCCGTGGTTCCGTGCCGCGCCCGATCTGGCTGAATTGCCAAGGTAAGCTACGGGTCTCGGCAAAGTCAAGTGAATCGTGCGCGGGGAGTGGATCGAGCGTGGGGAGGCGGTGAAATGGCATTAGCGGGAGCGCTCACGGAGGAAGGCGAGGAGGGCGGCCTCATCGGCGGCGCGGAGTTCGGGGAACTGGCCGCGGAGGAAGGCGCTCATTTCCAGTTTGTAGAGGCGGTTCTGTTCGATGGCATCGAGGACGAAGGCGAAGCCGGAGGGGCGGTTGGCGGCGATGAGTTCGCGGGCGCAGTTGGTGCGGATCCAGGTTTGTTGGGAATGGGCGAGGGCGGCTTCGAGGTAAGGGAGGGCGGCGGGGCCGTGGGCGTTGCGAAGGGAATAGGGGAGTGAGGAGAGGCTGTGTTCCAGGCGATTGTTGGATTCGAAAGAGGTGAGGAGTGCGCCGAGGCGGGGGAGGTCGCGCGGGTCTTTGCGCCAGCAGAGGGCGATGAGGG
This sequence comes from uncultured Solibacteraceae bacterium, assembly GCA_964449665.1. GTDB lineage: Bacteria > Acidobacteriota > Terriglobia > Bryobacterales > Bryobacteraceae > JAFLBB01. The sequence goes on along the minus strand of CAYUZM010000314.1, from coordinate 2,276 downwards.
ATTGGTCGCGGGCGATGTTGCGTTGGACGAAGTCCCAGAGCTGGGCGCCGGCTTTCTCGTTGCGGACGGCTCCGAGCGCGGCGGCGTAGTTGGAGGCGGATTGGGCGGGGGCGAATTCGACGATGTGGGGCGCGGCGGCGAGAAGGGCGGATTCGAGAGCTTCGAGTGTGGCGGCGGGGAGTTCGGCGCGGTGGCGGTGGAGGACGGCGGCGACGGATTCGATGGCTCCAGCGAGGATGGCGGGTTCGCGGGATTGGAGGTGGCGCGCAGCGATAGAGGCAAGGGCCGGTTGGCGTTCGACCAGAGCGGGAGCGAATGCGTCGCTGGGGCCTTTCGAGGCCAGGAGTTCCTGGAGGCGGGAATCCACGAGTGGGCCGGGCCAATAGGCGAGCGCTGCGGCGGCGAATCGGCGGACGGTGGGTTCGGGATGGTAAAGGACGGGTTCGAGGGCCTTGAGGCTGGCGGCATCGGGGGAGGCAAGGAGGTTGGGGATGAAGTCGCTGAGGAAGTCGGCGGGGTTGGCGGGCGGGAGTGGGATGGGCGCGGGAGTGGCGGGGAGGACGTTGATAGGTGTCCAGGCGGAGCGGAAGAGTACAGCGGGGCCGCCGGGCACGAAGTTGCCGTCCGTGAGGGTGTAGCGAATTTCGTGGGAGCCGGGTTGTTCGAGGCGGAATTGAACATGGAGCGGCAGGCGTCCGAGGTGGGTTGCCTCGGTTTTGTAGACTCCGATTGAGCCGCAGAGGAGACCGTTGGCGATGCCGCCCGGGCCAAAGGTGCGGAGCGGAATGCTGGGGAGCAGCGCCCCTTTGTGCCGGACTTCGAGTTGATGGCAGCCAAAACCGGCAGGGTTGATGTTGAAGGGGTAGCGTACGGGCCCCCAACCTTGCGGGAGATCGACGCGGATCCAGATCGGGCCGCCGATGTGGGCTGGGGCGTCAAGGGAGAGGGTAGGTTGTGGGAGCCCGGCGGGGAGGGAGACGGGGGCGCTGGAGAGACCGTTGACGGTGATGATGAGTTCGGCTGTCCCATCGAGCGGCGCATCCAAAGGGACCTTGAAGTTGATTTGCTTGTCCTGGGCGTAGAGGAGGCCAGCGGGTTTGCCCGCGACCGTGACGCGGACGCCGCAGAGTTCGGTGGGGTAGATGAGCTGAGTGGAGAAGCGCTGGAGGAGGGCGGGGGCGTTGGGGGCGGGCTTTTCGAGACGTTTGGGATCGGCCTGACCCGCGCATCCTTCGGCGGGGCCGAGACCGTCGCCGTAGATCGAGTAGAGCATGCCAGGCGTGAGGGGCGCGGAGCGGTCGCGATTGGAAGGGAGGACGCGGGTGGCGAGGAAGGTGGGGGGCGGTTGCGCGGATGCGGCGGCGGCGAGGAGGAGGGCGAGGAATGCGAGGCGCATCGTGGCCTTGGACGCGGGTGGGGGCGGGGATGTTCCCGGGGCGTTATCCTACTTTGGGACGATGGGCGCATGAAGATGCAGGAAGACACTCGGACGGTGGCGCAACTTTTCGTGGCGGCGCTTACCGGAGACGAAGACGACGAGGCGGCCTGGCACGCGGTGGATGTCCTACGGCGGCGAGGAACGCAAGAGGTCTTTGAGACGGCAAAGGCGTACTGCAAGTCACGGCATGAGAAGGAACGGTCGCGAGGCCTGAATGTGCTGGCGCAGTTGGGCACCGGCAAGCCCGACAACGAGAGGTCGTACCTAAGTGAGTGTGTCGCACTCGCGGTTAGTGCGCTCCAGGACGGTAGCCCGGCCGTGGTGCATTCGGCCGCGTGGGCGCTGCACCACCTGGGTACAGAGGCCGGGGTTGAAGCGCTGGTGAATTTGACAAAGCATCCCGATCAGGGCGTCCGGCACGCTGTAGCAGGCTCCATCGCCGTGTCTCAATGCGAGACAGGAATTGCGGCGCTCATCGAGCTATCAGACGACCTGGACGACGAGGTTCGCGATTGGGCGACATTCAGTCTTGGTTCCCTGTGCGAACGAAGAGGATACGTCTGAGATCCGCGCGGCGCTGCGGCGGCGGTTGGATGACTCCTACGATGATGCCCGTCAAGAGGCGATCTGGGGTTTGGCGAAGCGAAGGGACGCCACGGGATTGTCGCTATTGCTGGAAAGACTGGAGTCCGACGAATGGGTGCATGGAGACGAATCGGCTGCGAAAGATTTGCTTGGGCTTTACGGTGATCAGCAGGTCGAAGATCTGTGCGCCAGGCTACGGGTAGTGTCCGCGATTTTGTGTAAGTAGCGTCCGCCCTGTTATGCGCCGTTGTTC
>CAYUZM010000313.1:0-6727 GCA_964449665.1 uncultured Solibacteraceae bacterium | reverse complement strand
GACTGCTTGTCCAAGTCGAGCGGCACTTCCTCATTAACTCTTAACCAGCTTCCTCTATGATTGGCCCTCTTCCTTATATAGGCGGCAAGAATCGTCTTGCCTCTGAGATCATCTCGCTGTTACCCGAGCATACGACGTATGTCGAGCCGTTCAGCGGCGGTGCCCAGGTGCTTTTCCATAAGCCGCCGTCGAAAGTCGAAGTGCTCAATGACCTCGACTTCGACATCGTGAATTTCTTCCGCGTGTGCCAGTGGCATCACGAAGAGTTGATTCGGCATCTACGCTACCTGCTGGCCAGCCGAAAAATGCACGAACTTCTATCGGCGACCGACGCAACTCTCCTGACCGATGTGCAGCGCGCGGCACGTTTCTTTTATCTGCAAAAGAACTCCTTCGGCGGGCTGGTCGTGGGCCAGGCATTTCATTACGGAGTGTCGCATCCATCAAACTTCAACCCTCGCCGCATTCCTTTCCTGATCGAGGAAACCCACGAGCGCCTGCAGGGAGTGCAGATCGAATCCCGACCGTATGAGCAGATCCTGGATGCCTTTGACCGGCCGGAAACTGCCTTCTATTTGGACCCGCCGTACTATCGGCGATTTCTCTACAAACACAATCTCGAAGATGCCGACTTTGAGATTTTGGCCGACCGGCTAAGAAGGTTGAAAGGCAAGTTCATCCTCTCGCTCAACGATCATCCCGACGTGCGGCGCATCTTTGGCGGCTTCACGGTACGGGAGACTTCGCTGGCATACACATCGCTGCGCCGAACTGGAAAGCGATTCGCGGAACTGCTGATTTTGAATTTCCGTCCTGGTGATTGAAAGCGTCACTTCATTCGAAGATCGTCCGCGCAGCTCCACGATTCATGTGATGTCGCGGTAGAATGAACACCTCGTAAGAAACGCAGCCCCTTTGTTACGAACTCCAAAACAACCTCGGCATCGCGGGCGCGTAATGAAATCGACATGTCGTACTCCTGCCCGAGAAGTATCGTGACGTCGATGCACAACAGACCATCCTTGAACGTCGGTAAGACAGCCAACTGTTGCTTGATGTACCGTGCGAGCCGCTTTTGCGAATTGATCTTGTTCGCTGGAGTGGGCAGGTGAATTGGTGCACCATCTTCGTCTCCGACCGGATCTTCAGCTTCGTCTGGCTCATTGACTGGCCCTCCCCGATCCTTCCCTGCGCGGAGCGCGATCTGGTCAACCTTAAGGTCAATTCGATAACGAAGCGGATACCCTGCCGCGTCCCAGTCGCGGATTTCCATGACGCGAGCGAACCGTCTTTGATTGCCGGCCTGAAGATCGGCAAGGCGCTTCTGCACAGTTGAGGGCGAATAGCCGAGCTTGTCACTGATAAAGTCAACTGTTGCTTCAGGATAGTGGATCAAGCACTGCAATATTCGGAAATCCTTTTCATCTATAATTGGATGCTGCGTTCCAGATCTTCTGACCATAGTGGATGCTCCCTTCGTATACAGACCCTTCTGTGAAGTTTGATACGGACCGGGGCTCAAAGGCTCGGCTTCTCCATATCGTATTCGGCATATCACGGTCATAATTCTATCATGGAGTGGAAGATGACATCATAAATTTACTGCGACAAATCTTCCATTATGTCGATCACTGTCAATTGTGGAAAGCAGGCATATCGACGAACTTGGAAGAAGGCTTCAGAAACACCGAGAATTGTGTTGACTTTAGTAAGCAACGGCTTCATAACGGAAGTAGATGTGCGCAACAGAAAAAACCCGGAGAGTTCGCACTGGCGAAGTCTCTCCGGGCCAACCGTTCTTGCCGGAACGGCTGTTGGCACCCAGCAAGGTCAACGGGATGTTGCCGGGCACCTCGAAATCCCAAACCGCGAGTTATAGTTCGCCCGATCTCGACTCGCTTTTTTGCCATCAGTCTGATACTTCGAGCTGAAGGCAGTATAAGCCCTTTCATGGGTCTTGCCAACTCCCGACGAGACACCGGAAGCGGTTGATCGAGGCGTGCCATGAAACAAGTTTGCGGAGACTGTCAGCATTTTGCGGTGCTGAATTGTGCCCCTGATGGCCCGGAATATGTTTGTTTGAGTCGCGATACTAAAGAGATGTCCCCCGGAATCTGCCGCCTTCGAGGGCCCGACGCTCCCGGCTGTAAGTTTTTTGCCCTAATTAATCTGACGGCTGCTGGCCCATATGACCCAGCGACGGACCAGAAGTACTGGGCCAAGAAGTTTGTGGACAGTCCGGAACTATTCATCGACGCAAAAACGGCGGCGCACCTGCTACGCAAGCAACAGAAAACGATCTACACACTCGTGGAGAAAGGCACCCTTAAATCCGTTCGTGTGTGCGGAACAATCTGGATCTACAAACCCTCCCTGCTAGACATCATCGAGTCCTCAGCCGCGGACTAAGTAGTCTATTCTTTCGGAAGATTCCGAAGGCTGGTATTTAGTCCATTCCTTCTTAGGCCGTCCCGGCCAAACACCTCAACATTGAGGCGGACAGAGTCGACTGTGGGCGTATGCACCGCGATCGATACCTATATCGCTCAATGGAGGTTGGCTTTCATGTCAGACGACGAATTCGTAATCTCATCTGCCCTGTTCAAAAGAATCAATGGAGCGACTGGGCACGGCCAGTTGATCCGGCGCAACGGACGCCCACAGATTGCTTTCGCCCCCGAGTGCGCCGAATTCCCATCCAAAGACGTCTCGCTGGACTTGTATGAACGAGAGAAATTCTACGTCAACTTGAATCCGCTGGAGCGGGAGACATGGTCTAAGATCCTGCGCGGATGGTCCCTCAGCAGAATCGCCGCGGACGAAGGCGTTACGCATCAAGCCATCTTGAGCCGCATTCGCGGCAACTCCAAAGGCCAGGGCGGCATGGTGGCGAAGAATTTCTACGTACTGATTTGGTGGATCGCCCGCGAGGCGCAGCGCAATAACAAACCCAAATGACACATCTCCTCGAACAACTCATCGCCAAAGCTTGGAACCGCATGGCATCCGGCCCAGCTCGCCGCGCCTATCCGGGCGTCCTGATGCTCGGCCATCAGTATGTGGATGGAAAGCCGACGCAAACACCAGTCGCACTCTCGCAGCTAAAGCGGGCCGAGCATATCGGGATTCTCGGCAAGACTGGCTCTGGCAAGAGTTCGGCGATTCGCAGTCTGGTGCAGCAGGACATTGATCGGCTACAAGGCTTCTGCGCCATCGACCAACACGGTGACGCCACGCCCGCCTTCCTTTCATATATCGCGCACATGGAGCGCGTCACCCGGAGAGACCTGAGCGAAAAGCTCATAGTCATTGAGCTCGCGGATCGGGAGTACAGCATTGGGCTGAATGTACTCGAAGGGGCGGCTGGGCAGCACGGGTTTGTGCAGATCGCGGAATTTAGCCAGATCCTCCGGCAGCGCTGGCAGCACGACTCGTTCGGACCCCGCACTGAAGAACTTCTTCGCAACAGTTTGCTGCTCCTCGCCGAGCGCGGTCTCACGCTTGTCGAAATCGTTCCGCTGCTGACCAATACGGATTTTCGCGCGCACGCCGTAGATCGGTGCGGGAATCCCGAGGTCGCCAACTACTTTCGCGAGCGATTCGACCGCCACGGCGAAGCGATGCAAAATGTGATTCGCGACGCCATCCTTAATAAGGTTACGGCGTTCACCGGAGATCCTCACTTCCGGCACCTGCTCGGTCAGCGCCACTCCAGCTTTTCTATAAGCGATGCGCTCGACCAGGGCAAGTGGCTTGTCGTGAACCTCGACAAGGGGCGGCTGGGCGAGCATGGAGCCACGCTTGGCAGCCTGCTTCTCACCAAAATCAAGAACGCCCTCTTTGCCCGCCGGGGACGAACACTTTTCACTCTCTACTGCGACGAGATCCAGAATCTGGTTCACATCGATAGCAGTCTGGAAACTTTGCTCTCCGAGGCCAGAAAATTTGGCGTCGGAATTGTGACCGCGAATCAGTATTTGGAGCAGTATCCACCGCCGATGCGCGCGGCCATTCTCTCGATCGGCACGCACATTCTCTTTCAGCTTTCGAGTGCGGATGCCGAGCGAATGGCTTCGGCGTTCGATGGCGGAAAGCATCTCGCAGAGATTCTGAAGAACCTGCCGCAGCGCCACATGGTGATGAAGAGCGGACATCGCCGCTGGGTCCGAGCGATTGTTCCCGAAATTGTTGTACCGCGCGCAGACTGCGCGGATTTGCTGAGGCGATGCCGCGCCCGCTGGACTCGCCGACGTACAGACATTGAATCGGAGATTCGCCGGCGCGTCGAAGTCCCCGCGCCGCGACGGCAAGGAGCACTCGATGGCTGGGACTAAGCGAGTGGTCATCCTCCAACGTCGGGATCGGAATTTGCTCGAAGAGTTTGACGTCATGCGGGCGATGGACCGTCATCAAGCAACGGTCGTTGGCGGATTCCGTTCACCGACTCGCGCCAAGGCGAGACTTCTCGCTCTCACGCAAGCGGGAATACTGCGCCGGACGTTTGTGGGTCGAAACAAGCCGGTGTATCAGACTTCCTCCCGGAGCGGTTCCGGTCGGGAGCCGTCGGCTTTGTTCCTGGAGCATCAACTCGCGATCAACGAGATCTACCTCGCTTTGAAATACAGGCCGATTCCCAGCGCAGACATTCGTCTCGCCGACTGGCAGAGATTCACGACGCCACTTTCCACAGCGGCTTCGATCATTCCGGACGCGTACTTCGTGCTCCGGCAAGGGGCCGGTCTTCACGCCCTATTTCTCGAGATGGACCTCGGCACCGAGTCCTCATCCGTCATCAAACGGAAGGCCGAGCTCTATCTACACCTCGCGGTTTCCGGCGAATTCTCGAAACGCTTTTCACTTCCACAGTTCCGGGTACTCGTTGTCACCACCACGCCGACACGGGTGCGGAATTTGCGCGCGGCGATCTCTCCGCTGACGGACCGAATCTTTCGCTTCACCACGCTCGAACAAATCCAGCGTGAATCCCTCTGGGCTGCCATTTGGCTCCGGCCCACAGGGGAAGAACTATCGAGCCTTTTATAACCAACATCGCTATGCGCCTTTGCACAAATTGTCATCGCATCACCACCGGGGAGCCGCTGTTTTGTAATCACTGCGGCTTGACGTATGACGCCAAGCTCTGCCCGTCGCGTCACCCCAACCCACGAACGGCGGAAGTGTGTTCGCAGTGCGGTTCGCGTGATCTTTCCACACCCGCGCCGCGCCCTTCAGTTTGGTTGCAGCCGCTCGTGTTCGCGGCCACGCTCATCCCCGGTGCGGCTTTGGCCGTGCTGTGGGTCGTGCTCGCCATCGCCGTACTGCAGGCAGTCATATCCAGTCCAGAGACACTGCCAAAGCTGCTTGCTATGGCGCTGCCGTTGGCCATTCTTTGGCTGATCTATATGCAGCTACCGGCATTTATCAGGAGGTTGTTCAGGTCCACATGGCAAAACAGGAAAAAAGACAGTCGTCGGCACCAATAGTCGGGAAATCGGGGCCAGGTGGAACCTGGCGCAAACACGGCGCTTTGGCGGCCGAGCTACGGGCTGCTCTGCGGGCTCCAGGGGTCGGGGAGAGGCCCGTAGTGGAGCCCGTGGAGAAGACCGTCCCTTTCGATACCCGGCTGGGACCTCCGCTGACGTTGGCGGAAGTCGCCAAACTCATCGGCTATTCGCCCTGGTCTGTACGCCAGACCCTGCTTCGGCGAGGTCTGCCCTATGTGCGGTTCGGGGCCAATGGCCGCCTGATTTTCTACCAGAACCAGGTCGTCCGTTGGATCGAAAGACAACAAGGAGGAAAAGCACAACCATGAGCTTGCTCAAACGCGGCAACGTCTGGTGGGCGTATTTCTTTGTGGACGGCCTGCGGCACCAGGAGTCTACTGGCACGGCAAATCGCCGCCAAGCCGAGGCTATCGAAGCCAAGCTCAAGAAAGAAGCCAACGAACAGCGTTTCCTATTGGTCCAGGCCGACCCGGACCTCACCTTCGGCGCACTCGCCGCACGGTTCATTGCCAGCGGCATCGCGCGTCGGCACCACCTGTATCACTTGAAGATCCTGCTGCCGTACTTCGCGGACACTCCCGCGTTGCGCCTCACCAAGGCAATGACCGAGGAGTTCCGGCGCAGACGGCAAACGGAACGGACTGAGAAGCCTTGCAAAGACGCCACCGTGAATCGGGATCTCGCCGTCCTTCGCCATATCTTGTATTGGGCGCTGGATGAACGGTTGATCCAAGCCAATCCGATTGCGCGCCTGAAAATGGCTCGCGAGCGGCGCACGCGTAGACAGGTGCTAAGTGTTGCGGAGGAGCAAAAACTTCTCGCCGCGGCCTCGACGCACCTCCACGCAATCATTGTCGCTGCCCTGGATACAGGAATGCGGCGCGGCGAAATCACCGGACAGCTGTGGGAGCACATCGACTTCCCTCGCAAGCTGCTCTACGTCACGAAGTCGAAAACGCCAGAAGGGGAGTCGCGCGAGATTCCGCTGTCCGACCGGCTTCACGCCTGGCTGTCCGAGCACCGCCAGGAAAAGGGCGTTGTGTTCGCCTACCACGGTCAGCAGATCAAGATCATCAAGACCGCATGGCGAACCGCTCTCCGAAATTCGGGCATTCGCAAGGCGCGCTTTCATGATCTCCGCCACACCTTCAACACCCGATTGATGGAGGCCGGCATCATGCGGGAAGTCCGCATGGCGCTGATGGGCCACTCCTCGGGCAGAA
>CAYUZM010000312.1:0-6728 GCA_964449665.1 uncultured Solibacteraceae bacterium | reverse complement strand
AAGCCGCCTGATTCCCATCCCAGACCCTACCGTAGTGCGGCCGCCGGCCTTACCACCCGGCGGCCGTTTCCTATTGCCACACGGACTCACCGCCAGCGATACAATACACCCCATGTCCGAAACCAATCGCCGCACCCTGCTCGCGGGACTCGCCTCGCTCGCCGTTCCCGCATCGGCCCTCGTTGTCCCGCCGGCATCCGCCGCTGCTCCGTCCCCCGCGACCCCGCCACCCTCCGCCGCGCCCCCGCCGCCCCCCTCCGCCTGGCGCCCCCTCTTCAACGGTAAAAACCTCGACGGCTGGCAAAAGGTCGGCGACGGCGTCTGGACCGTCATGAGCGACGGCATCCTCCTCGGCGACCGCACGCCCAAGGAATCGCACGACCAGGCCTGGGTCTACACCACCGAAGAGTTCGGCCAGTTCGACCTCGAACTCGACTTCTGGACCCGCCTCGGCGGCAACTCCGGCGTCTCCCTTCGCGACGCCACCCGCGGCAAGTTCGCCGTCTACCCCAATCACGACCGCGAAAAAACCCCCTCCCACAACGGCTACGAAATCCAGATCTCCAACGGCTACGTCAACGACCCCTACCCCACCGGCAGCATCTACCTCTTCGCCAAAGCCAAAACCGGCTTCCAAAAATCCGGCGACTGGAACCGCCTACGCCTGGAATCGCGCAACGAAATCATGCGCACCTTCCTGAACGGCGAAAAGGTCTGCGAACACCCCGGCGACCCCGCCCGCCCCAAAACCGGCCCCATCGGACTACAGCTCCACGATCCGAATAGCGTTGTGATGTTCAAGAATGTTCGCATCCGGACGGTGTAGCGGGCACAAAACCCGCGCGTGCGTTGTCCAACGAGAACATGCCCGCGGACCTCGAAGTGCGCCCCGCCAGCGCCTGGACCATATCGGCGCTACTCGCCGGCGTCTTCCTGAATGCCGCCCTTCTCAATAACCTGGGTGTGCACTATTCCTACGCCGCGCACCCCTGGCGGCTGTCGCTCACGATCATCGTCTACTCGCTATTTCTGTGTTTCGGGATCTGTTACTTTCCCTTGCGGCTCGGCCATCGGTCCGCCGGAGACTTCACCAACGTCATGCAGGCGGTGCTGGGATCAAAGCCAGCCTGGATCTTCCAACGAATATTGGTCCCCATTTGGGCGGCCACGTGGTTCTCGTACCTAACGTCACTGGCCACAAGCACACTGGGATGGTCGCTGACGCATCCATTCCCCGTCGAACGGTCCGCTTGGCCCCCGCATCCGCTGCTGGTCAACGGAATCTGGTTTCTCATGATTGCCCCGATTGCGGCTGCGCCACTCTCACGCTTGGCAAACTCATCGGTCTTCGTTGTGAAAGTGTCCTTCGCGGCAATTCTCGGACTGCTGCTTTCAAGCGCGAGTTACGCTCCCGCGACCATCGCCCGAATCCAGGCTCATGACGATCTCCCCGGACCCGAGCTCGAATCGCACCTGCTCCTATGGGTAACACCACCTCTGCTCGCGTGTGCCAGCCTCATTGGTCCCAATGTGGCCGCGCGTCGACCGTTGAGAATCATTCTGCTCGCGGGCATTGCCGTGCCCCTTATGTTCGTGCTGCTGTCGGCGATCTTCACGATGGCAGGAGCTGCGGCAATCGATATGCGCTGGGCGAAAGTTCCCTGGTACGCCAACTACGCCGCAGCGAGGTTTCACAAAATCGGCTGGGTCAAACTGCTCGTACTCACATTTACGCTACTCACCGCCGCGCGCTTGGCGGCAAACACTGCCGCCCGATCATTCACCTGCGGGAATCGTCTTGCCGCGGGTGTGGTAGCGACCGCGTTTCTCATCGGAGTCGCCTTCTGGACACGGAACGCTGCCTGGGTCGATCTTGCCTGGCAGTACGCGGCCATCCCCTTCGCACCCCTCGCCGGAGTCTTGTGTGGCGGCTATGCCGTCTTTGGCGCGGACATGCCAACTCTCATGCCACGCGATCGAGCGTTCACGTTTCTTGCGTGGGTTTCCGGCTGCGTCGTCACGTGCATCCCGCTCATCATCGGAGAGTCGCACTATTCTTCGGCCATCCACCCCGATTGGGTTCTCCTCGGATGGATGTCGTCGTTCGCCGCAGCCTGCGCGTATCTACGCATACAGAGTTTGCCAGACACTTGGCGGAACTAGCCCCCCTCCTCACCGCCGCCCCTCACAAAACTCCGGCGGCAACGCCGCGCACTCCGACCCCCTCACGCCCTCGCTCCCCTCCACCCGGTGATTCAGAATCTCCGAATCCGCCAGCCGGAACTTGCTCCGCACCCCGCCAAACCGCAAATCGCGCGCCCCAAACACCACCCGCGCCACGCGCGCATGAACCAGCGCCCCCGCGCACATCACGCACGGCTCGAGCGTGCAATACAGGACTGCCCCCTCCAGCCGGTAATTTCCCACGCGCCGCGCCGCCTCCCGCAACGCCACAATCTCGGCGTGCGCCGTCGGGTCCACCGCACCAATCGGCTGATTGCCCCCCGTCCCCACGGCCTCGCCCCCCACAACCACAAACGCCCCAACCGGAACCTCGCCCCGCGCGCCCGCCTCGCGCGACAGACGCAAGGCTTCCGCCATCCACCGCTCGTCCGCCAAGCGCCGGGCGTCCATCCGCCCCTCATCCATCCGCCTTTCGTCGGCCGATCGCCCGCCTTCATCGCTTTCCGAGAACGAATTCGCCATAAGGTCCGTAGAATGATAATACGGTGTTCGCCTTTCTGCCTCTCATCCTCCGCAACAGCCTGCGCAACCGCCGCCGCAGCCTGCTCACCGTCTTGAGCGTGGCCGCCTCGCTGTGCCTGCTGGGAATCCTCGGCGCCATCTACAACAACTTCTACTACGCGCAGGCCTCGCCGGACCAGGCCCTGCGCCTGATCGTCCGCAACCGCGTCTCGCTCGCAAACCCGTTCCCCATCTCCTACCGCGCGCGCATCCTGCAAGTCCCCGGCGTCGAAGAGGCCGTCATCCTGCAGTGGTTCGGCGGCACCTACAAGGACGCCCGCGACACCAACAACTTCTTCGGACGCTTCGCCGTCGAACCCGAGCGCCTCTTCCGCGTCTACCCCGAATACAAACTCACCGATCAGGAACGCCTCGATTTCCAGAAGGAACGCAGCGCCTGCATCGTCGGCCGCAAACTCGCCAACCGCCTCGGCTTCAAAGTGGGCGACCGCCTGCAAATCGTCGGCGACATCTTCCCCATGACGCTCGACCTCACCATCCGCGGCATCTACGACTCCAAGGCCGACAACGAAAACCTCTTCTTCCACTTCGAGTATCTGAACAAGGGCTTCGGCGGAGGCGGCCGCATGGACCAGGTCTCCACGCTCGTCCTCCACGTCCGCTCCACCGATATCGTCCCCACCGTCTCGCGCGAAGTCGACGACCTCTTCCGCAACTCATCCGTGCAAACGCAAACCGAAACCGAACACTCCTTCCAGCTCAGCTTTCTCGCGTTCCTCGGCAATGTGAAATTGTTCTTCCTCATGATCTCCGGCGCCGTGGCGTTCACCATGTTTCTCATCACCGCGAACACCATGGCGATGAGCGTCCGCGAGCGCACGCGCGAGGTCGGCATCCTGAAGACCATCGGCTTCACGCCGCCTGAAATCCTGCGGCTGCTCATCGGCGAATCGATCACCATCGCCCTCATCGGCGCGGCGATTGGGCTGGGTCTCGCCAGCATGATCTGCGGCGCGCTGCGCCAGGCCCCATCCACCTTCGCCGACTTGAGCACGCTGCAGATGCCCAACGAAATCTACGCCATCGGCTTCGGCGCGGCCGCCGTGCTGGGCCTGCTCGCCTGCGTCTTCCCGGCCTGGAACGCATCCAGGCTCTCCATCATTGAGGCGCTACGAGTCTCCGACTAGGCCGCGATGAAGATCCCCATCAGCTACAACCTGCGCAATCTCACCGCGCGCAAAACCACGACGGCCATGACGGCCCTCGGCATCGCCCTCACGGTGGCCGTGCTGCTGAGCGTATCGGCGCTGGTCGAAGGCTTGCGCTCGTCGCTCGCCGCCAGCGGCCATCCGCTGCAGGTAATGGTGCTGCGTAAAGGCGGCACGGCAGAGTTGAACAGCGTCATCACACGGCTGGGCTACCAGGACATCCTCGCCCGCTCCGGCATCGCCCGCGACGAAGACGGCCGCCCCATGGCCTCGCTGGAAGTAGTCACCGTCATCATTCTCGAATCCGCCGAAAACCCCGCCGGCATCAACATCAATCTGCGCGGCCTGACGCCCATGGGCTTCCGCCTGCGCGACGAAGTGAAACTCGTCGCCGGACGCATGTTCCGCCCCGGCCATCGCGAAATCGTCGTCGGCAAGGGACTCGTCAATCGCTACGGCTCGCACCTCGGCCAGAAGCTCCGCTTCGGGCGCGGCCAATGGGAGATCGTCGGCATCATGGATGGCGGCCGCACCTCGGCCAACGGCGAAGTCTTTGCCGACCTCAACCAGCTTTCCGCCGACCAGAACCGCGTTACCGCGCTCAGCTCCGTCCTCCTCCGCGCCGAAAGCGCGTCCGCCGTACGGACGCTCATCAACGATCTCGAAACCGACCGCCGCCTCAACGTCGACGCCTTCACCGAAGGCGAATACTACGCGCAGCAAACCAGTTCCGCCGCGCCAATTCAAGCACTCGGCACCTTCGTCGCTCTCATCATGAGCATCGGCTCAAGCTTCGCCGCCATGAATACGATGTACGCCGCCGTCGCCCGCCGTTCGCCCGAAATCGGAACCCTCCGCGTGCTGGGCTTCTCGCGCCGCAGCATCCTCGCCGCGTTTCTGATCGAGTCCATCCTGCTCAGCCTCATCGGCGGCATTCTCGGCTGCCTGCTCGTGCTGCCGCTCAACGGTCTCGAAACCGGCATCGGCAGCTTCGTCACCTTCTCCGAAATCACCTTCAGCTTTTCCATCACGCCGCAAGTCATGTTCATGGGCGTCATGTTCGCACTTGTCATGGGCGTCCTCGGCGGCATCCTTCCCGCCGCCGCGGCCGCACGCAAACAAATTCTCGTTGCTCTCAAGAGCGCCTGATCTCTTCCTACATATGACTACCGATCTCGACTCGCTCCGCATCGACAAAGATAAAAAGCCCGCCACGGGCGGCTCGCGCTGGGCCTCGCGCTGGATCATCGGCGGCGTGCTGCTGTTCCTGCTGTTCGGCGCAGCCCGCTTCATCCTGCCTAATCTCTCCAAACCCGCCGAGGTGCAAACTCTCACGGTGGTCCCCGCCGACCCCGCCGGCGTGCGCGTCATCCTCAACGCCACCGGCTACATCGTCGCGCATCACAAGATTCAGTTGGCCTCGAAAGTCGTCGGCAAGGTCGCCTGGATCGGCGTGGAAAAGGGCGACCGCGTCAACCAGGGCCAGGTCATCGTCAAGCTCGAAGACGACGAGTACCGCGCCCAGCTCCAGCAGTCGCAAGGCCAACTGGCCGCCCTCGAAGCGCGCCTCAAGGAACTGCGCAACGGCTCCCGCCCCGAAGAGATCGCCGTCGCTAAAGCCAACCTCGACTCCGCCCGCGCCGACCTCGCCAATGCGAAAATCACCCTCGACCGCACCCGCAAGCTGGTCGACGAAAAAGTCAGCCCCGTGCAGGCGCTCGACGATGCCAAGGCGCGCTACGACATGCAGGTGAGCCGCATCCATTCGCTCGAACGCACCTACGAACTCGTGCGCCTGGGCCCACGCGCCGAAGTGATTCAACAAACGCAGGGCGACATCATCCGCGCCCGCGGCGCCGTGGCGCTCTCGGAAACACAACTCGCAAACACCATCATCCGCGCGCCCATCAAAGGCACCATTCTCGACCGCAACGTCGAGCGCGGCGAATTCGTCACCACCGGCTTTGTCGGCGACCGCGGCGCCAAGGGCTTCGTCGTCTCCATGGCCGACCTCAACGATCTGCAAGTCGAACTCGACATCAACCAGAACGACTTCGCCCGCCTGCACGCCAGGCAGGAGGCCATCGTCACCACCGACGCCTATCCCGACCGCAAGTACCAAGGCGTGATCGACGAGATCGCCCCCGAAGCCAACCGCGCCAAAGCCACCGTGCAAGTGAAGGTGAAGGTCCTCGCGCCCGACAGCTACCTGCGCCCCGAGATGAACGCCAGCGTCGCCTTCGTCGAGCAGGGCAAGCCCGCCGATTCCACCGCCAAGCCACTCATCTTCGTGCCCATCACCGCCGTCCGCGACGGCGCCGTGTTCATCGTCGAAGGCGGCAAGGCCGTGCGCAAAGAGGTGAAGGCGTCGAGCAACACGCCCATGGGCCTGCGCATCGAGGACGGGCTGAAGGGCGGCGAACAACTCATCGCCAATCCCGCGGCGGACCTCAAAGCGGGCGCCGAGGTTGTGGCCAAGGGCAACGCATCCAAATGAGCAAGGCAACAACCGAAGCCGTCATCACCACGCGCGCGCTCACCAAGGAGTACAAGCGCCAGGAGTATCACGTCTACGCACTTCAGGACGCGAGCATCGAAATCCATCGCGGCGAATTCGTCGCGCTCATGGGACCATCGGGCTCCGGTAAATCGACGCTGCTGCACCTGATCGCCGCCATGGACCGCCCCACCGACGGCGAGATCCTTGTCCTCGGCCGCGACCTGCGCTCAATGAACGAATCCACCGTCGCCCGCTGGCGCAACGCGCACATCGGGTTCATCTTCCAATCGTTCAACCTGATCCCCGTCCTCACC
>CAYUZM010000311.1:0-6730 GCA_964449665.1 uncultured Solibacteraceae bacterium | reverse complement strand
GTGGATCTTGCAGTACACATTCGGCCGCTTCGCACACTGGCGAAGGCCGGCCGCCCGTGGCTCCACTTCGCCCGCCTTGATCTTCGGCTTCGCCACATGGTCCAGCACAAACACCTGTTCCGGATGGCGGTCCACAAATTGAATCGAAGGCTTCAACTGCCGCTCGAAAATCAAAATGTCGTAAACCATTCCGAACTTCTTCAACTGCGCCACGCCCCGGTTCAAATCCTCACGCAGAATGAAATTCACGTCCGGCTCGTCCTGCACCACATGCCGCACGCCCTTGAACTTATCGTGCGCCTTGAAGTGCTCCAGCACGTTCTCCACGCCCTCTTCCATCAGCGGAACCCACCCCACCACGCCGCGTATGAACGGATTCTTCGACGCATGAGCGAGCAGAAAATCGTTCTCCTCCACCGATTGCCGCGCCTGCACGCTTACCACCGCGTCCACGCCCACCGGAGCAATCGCCGCCTTCAAATCGGCGGGTTCGAAGCTGCGTCGCAACTCCTTCATTGAGTCGCCGATCCAGCCATACTCCTTCGCCGAATAGTTCCAGAAATGATGATGAGAATCGACGCGCAGGGCCATAAAGGAATCCCCATGATACGCTAGCCCAGGTGAAGGCGCTCCAACTTACCGCATTGCAAACCATCGGCCTCGTCGACGTCCCCGAACCCGCGCCGCCGCCTCCCGGCCACGCCCTCGTCCGAACCCTCCGCGTCGGCGTCTGCGGCAGCGACCTCCATGCCTACAACGGCCGCCAGATGTTCGTCGAGTACCCGCGCATCCTCGGCCACGAACTCGCCGTCGAAGTCCTCTCCGCGCCCGAAGACACCCCCTTCGAACCCGGCAGCATCGCCTGCGTCAATCCCTTCCTCTCCTGCGGCGCCTGCCACAGCTGCCTCGCCGGACGCACCAACTGCTGCACGCGCCTCCGCACCCTCGGCGTCCACATCGACGGCGGCATGTGCGAACGCTTCACGCTCCCCGTCGCCAAACTCCACCTCGCCGCCGGACTCTCCCTCGAACAACTCGCCACCGTCGAACCCCTCTGCATCGGCCACCACGCCGTCCGCCGCGGCGCGCCCCAACCCGGCGAACGCGTGCTCGTCATCGGTGCCGGACCCATCGGCCTCGCCGTGCTCGAAGGCCTCCGCGGCTCAGGCGCGCGCGTCACCGTCGCCGAACGCAGCCCTACCCGCCGCCGCTTCCTCACCGAACGCCTCGGCCACCACGAAGTCGTCGAATCCACCGAAGGCCTTCTCGCCGACCTCGTCATCGACGCCACCGGCTCCCCCGCCGCCATGAGCGCCGCCCCCCTCAACGTCCTCCACGGCGGCCGCCTCGTCTTCGTCGGCCATCACCCCGGCGACATCCCGCTTCACAACCCGCTCCTCCACGCCCGCGAAGTCACCGTGCTCTTCAGCCGCAACGCCAACGAAACCGACTTCGGCTGGGTCATCTCCCGCCTCCAGCAAAAAGTCATCGATTCCACGCCCTGGATCGCACCCCTCACCGCCCCCTCCGATGTCGCATCCTCGTTCTCCATCTGGCTCGACCCCGAACAAGGCATCGTCAAACCCGTCATTTCTTTTTCTTGATTGTTTCCGCAATAAGTATTGCGTAGAATTGGTGCGCGCATTTCCTGGATAATCGGAGTCCCGGGAGGAAAACTGTCTTATGAGTGACCAGGCCAGCCGTCTGCAAACTCTTCTCAACCGCATTCAAAATGCGGACCCCAAACTCGGAGAAGAGCTCAAATCCAAACGAAGTGAACTGGAGGCCGCACCCCGCCCCGGCGCTGGTGCCGCCGCCATGCCAGGCGCAGGCACATCCGCCATGCCCGGTGCAGGCGTCGCCGCCATGCCGGCCGCCGGAATACCCGCCATGCCCTCGGCCGGAATGGCCGCCGGAGGCGCCGCCCCCGTCCTCGCCCCCGCCCCCGCCCGCGTGCTCATGCCGCAGCTCACGCCGGAAACCATAGTCCTCCGCACCGGCCGCCCCGTCCTCCAAATCCTCCACGACCAGGCCCAACCCGGCCTCACCGACGGCGACAGGGAGGTCTGGCGCGCCCGCCTGCACAACGCCAAAGCTCAACTCCCTCCCGCCATCCGTGCCTTCGGCCGCATCGAACTTGCCAACCACCCCCGCTTCCAATGGGTCGGCACCGGCTGGCTCGTCCAGTCCGACATCGTCGTCACCAACCGCCACGTCGCCAATGAATTCGGCCGCCAGCGCGGCGCCGGCTTTGTCTTCCGCTCCAGCTTCGGCAAACCCATCTCCGCCGGCATCGACTTCCTCGAAGAGTTCAGCCGCCGCGAAAGCAAAACCTTCCGCGTAATCGAAATACTCCATATCGAAGAGGAGCCCGGTCCCGACCTCGCCTTCCTCCGCGTCGAACCCGCCGACGACCTCGCCGCGCCCATCCCCCTCTCTCTCCGCCCCGCCGAGCCCAACGAACAGGTCGCCGTCATCGGCTACCCCGCCCGCGACAGCCGCATCCCCGACCAGGACCTCATGCTCTCCATCTTCGGCGACGTCTTCGACAAAAAGCGCCTCGCCCCCGGCCAGATCAGCGGCGACGCCCATGGCCTCCTCCAGCACGACGCCTCCACCCTCGGCGGCAACTCCGGCTCCGTCGTCCTTAGTCTCGAATCCGGTGAAGCCCTCGGCCTCCACTTCGCCGGCCGATTCCTCGAAGCCAATTTCGCCGTGCCCGCCGCCCTCGTCACGGACCGTCTCAACCGCATCGGCAACCGCGAAGGCCGCCCCGTTTCCGCTGCGCAACCGCCCGCCGCCGCGCCCCAGCCCGATACCGCCGCAACGCCCCAAAGCCCCGCCGCGTCCGGCCCGCAAATCCTCACCTGCACCATCCCCATTCGCCTCCAGATCGAAGTCGGCGCACCCGCCTTTGACGGCTCCAGCGCGACCGTGCAGGCCTCCGTCGCCCCACCCGCTCTCGCACCGCGCCGCAGCGCAGCCGTCGAAGACGTCATCACCACCGAAGCGCCTCCGGAATCCTACGCCGATCGCACCGGTTACAATCCCGCCTTCCTCGCCGAAGGCCCCGCTATCCCGCTCCCCAAAATCATCCGTGACGCCGATCAAATCGTCGAATTCCCCTTCAACGGCCAACAGGAATTCGAACTCAAATACCAGCACTACTCCGTCGTCATGCACAAGAAACGGCGCATCTGCTTCTATAGCGCCGTCAACATCGACGGCAAGCAGTCGAAAAAAACCGTCCGTCCCGGCTGGCGCACCGACCCCCGCATTCCCACCGAACTCCAAATCATCAAGGAGTGTTACGGCAACGAACCCAAGTTCAGCCGCGGCCACATGACCCGCCGCGAAGATCCCGCCTGGGGCACCAAATCCGAAGCCAACCTAGGTTGCGCGGACTCCATGCACGTCACCAACGCCGTCCCGCAAATGCAGTCCTTTAACGCCGGCATCTGGCTCGGCCTGGAAGATTACGCCCTCCAGAACGCTCGCGAAGCCGACATGCGCATCACCGTCATCACCGGGCCCTTCCTTCACGCCAACGACCCCATCCGCTTCGGCGTCAAGATCCCGCGTTCTTTCTGGAAGGTCATCGCCTTCGTCCACGACGAGACGAACAAGCTCTGCGCCACCGGCTACACCATCTCGCAAGACAACGTCATGCCCGAAGAGGAGTTCGTCTTCGGCGAATACGACACGCACCAGCGCTCGCTCAAATCCATCGAAGCCAAAGCAGGCATCTCCTTCGGCAGCCTCACCTCGCGCGACGTTTTCGGAGACGAAGACGAAGAGGCCATCGAAGCCCCGCTTGCCAGCTTCGCCGACATCCGCTTCATCCCCAAAGGAGCCTAAGCCATGGCCAATCGGAGAATCGCCAATCTCGTCCGCTCAAACGGCGCTGCCCCTCGCATGACCGCCGAAATCGCCGCCGCCGCGGCCACCCCGCCCGAACCCGTCGTCCTCGCCGAAGCCGCCCGCGCCCTGCAGTTGATCGAAAACGCCCAGCGCGCCCCCGGTGTCATGAGCACCGTCCAAGACCCCTTCGCCTCGCTCCTGCAAACCCACCTCGCCAAATTCGGTCCCGCCGCCGAACCCGCCGGCCCCCCAGGCGCGGGTGCCGCCGGCCCCTCCGCCCAAGGGTCCGAAGTGAAGTACGACGAACGCGACGTCCTCGGCTGGGCCGCCAGCGTCGTCTTCGACTGGTGGAAACGCATCACCAAATTCAAATGGGCCGAACCGGACGCCCTCCCCGGCGCCATCCCCAACACGGCCCGCATCGCCGTCTTCGGCGATTGGGCCACCGGCCTCTACGGCGCGCCCGTCGTCTCCCGCAGCATCGTCCAAGATCCCGCCGGCCACCACGTCGTCCTCCACCTGGGCGACACCTATTACTCAGGCGACGAAGACGAAATCGACGAAGGCCTCGTCACCCCCTGGCCCCGCGTCGCCGCAGCCATTCACCGCACACTCAACGGGAACCACGAGATGTACACCGGCGGCGAGTCCTACTTCAACGCCATCGGCCGCGAATTTGGACAACGCTCCAGCTACTTCGCCCTCCAGAATGACCACTGGATCCTCGCCGGACTCGACACCGCCTACGCTGACCACGACCTCGCCGGCAACCAGGCCGCCTGGATCGAATCCCTCCTCGCCCAGGCCGGCGGCCGCCGCCTCATCCTCTTCTCCCACCACCAGCCCTACTCTCTCCTCGATAGCCAGGGCCCGCGCCTCGTCGCCAAGCTTTCCAACCAACTCAAGAACCGGCAAATCTTCGCCTGGTATTGGGGCCATGAACACCACTGCGTGCTCTATGACGCGCACCCGGCCTGGGGACTCCTCGGCCGCTGCGTCGGCCACGGCGGCTTCCCGTACTTCCGCGAAAACCTCCCCGGAGGCGGCGGCTCCACGCAAATGTTCGCCCGCCTCGAATCCCGTAACGGCGTCCCCGGCGGCTTCGTCCTCGACGGCCCCAACCAGTTCGTCTCAGGCCACGAAAACCGCTACGGCCCCCACGGCTTCGCCACCCTCGAACTCGACGGTCCGCACCTCAACGAAGTCATCCGCGACGCCACCGGCGACGTGCTGCGCGCTACACAACTCGCGTGAACCCTGCTGCGCGTTGAACGATAACCTGGCAGCGCCGGGCACCACAAATTGGCAGCACGTCCGGAGCGGAAGCAAAACCTCGTCGTGGGTGCAGAGATCGGCGATCCTCGCGGCAAGCCTTCTACATCCTCCGCCGCTCTCGGCATGCGATCAGCCGAGCCGAACGCGATCAGCCGAGCACCGGCCCCGCTGGAACTCACTCCTCGCGTTCCGTCAGCAACGCCGCCAACAGCGGGTGAAGCGTCGGCGCAAACGGATTGGTCACGGTGACTCCACGCCAGGTAAAACCCTCCTGGAGATCCTCCGAGAGAAACAAGCGGCATTCTGCTTCCGCCGACGCGGCCAGCACAACCGAGTCCCAGATCGTTAGGCCATGATCGGACGCCAGATCCGTTGCGTTCACCATCACAGTGGCCGACGTCTCCACCACGGCATACGCGTCGCGCCAGCTCAGCATGGCTTCTCGCGCCCGTGCCGGCGGGCGCTTGGCTTTTCGGACGAGCACGTTGAATAACTCGCCCAACGTCTGAACCGGGAGGACGACAGCCCCAGCCGGTAGCCGTTGGAGGAGTTCCAGCGCCTTGTCTCGCATGGCTGCTCCATGAATGCCCTCCGCATGGGCCAGGACATTGGTGTCCAATGCAATCCTCATCGCGCGTCGTCGTACAGTTCGTCACGCGTCCAGCGGCCGGCATTCACAGCGCGTTCGCTACGGAGCCGGGAGAAAAGGGCCGAGCGTGCCCCCGCCACGGCCCGCTCGTCTTCGACCACGGGCGTGATTTTGGCCACGGGCTTGCCGTGACTCGTGACGGTGACACTGCCGCCCTTCTTCACCGTTCGCAAGAGTTCCGAGAACCGGCGATTGGCATCCGCCGCTGAAACTGCTTTGTCCATCCTGTTCTCCTCGCTGTAGTGATATTAACTACTATAGCGGAAACCTGTCATCGGGAGCCGGGATTTGGACCTAACGATCTCCCCTGGCCGGCAAGCGTATACCTGACTACAAGAGAGAACCGCGTTCAGGGAATCTGGAGAATGCGGCAACGGGCGGATGCAACGCATAAAGTGGCAGTCGCCACCTCCCGCCTCACCTGCCCAACCCAGTTCCACCCTGTTTTCCCCACCCCAAATCCCCTTCTCCCATCCCATCCCCCTGCGTTAGCATAAAACCAAGGTGCAATCCATGAAGCAGGCGATCTGTGTCTTCCTACTCGTTGCCGCCGCCGCCCCGGCGCAAATCTCCGTCACCGGCGCGAAAATCGTGGCCGACCCCGAACCCCGCGTCCGTCCCTTCGAAACCCTCATGCTCCAGGTTCGTGTCTACGGCCAGCGCTCCAACGCCAATGGAACCGAGATGGGACGCCTCCTCCGCGGCGGTCCGAAAATCTCCGTCTCCGACGGCGGCGGCTGGGTCTCCAAACCCTTCAAATACCCCGGCAAAGACAGCGAAACGTTCCTCCAGGAACGCGCCTCCACCTTCGGCGGCATCTTCGAATCGATGACCCGCGACTACGTCGTCCAGGACACCGTCCTCTACACCGCCCCCGAAAAGCCCGGCAAAGCCAAAGTCCCCCCCGACCTCGAAGGCCAAACGGGCGAAATCGACACCGCAGTC
>CAYUZM010000310.1:0-6745 GCA_964449665.1 uncultured Solibacteraceae bacterium | reverse complement strand
TCTTTCACCGCGGTACGCTGCCCATCGCTAGGAGGCATGGAGCCAAGTGGATCGTTCGGGGACAAACGATACGTAAGTCGAGCACCGCGGGGCAGGCGTATCGTTCGAAACCACAAATCGGTGGACGGCACGTTCACCATAAAGAAGTCGGCTGGGTGAGCCATGCTGAGGACTGGCGACATCACGAGCACGTTCTTGTGCTCCGGATGGCCTCTCCAGATGAATGTCGCGTATTGGAACCTCTCATCAGAAGGATCAGGTTCGACCAGGGGAGTGCCGGACTGCTTCACAGACGCCCAGAACGCATTCAGCGCTTCCTGGTTATGGTTACGTTCGAGCTCGCTGCGGAGCGAAAGGATTCGCAAGGACCGGAATCGCCCTTCATTGGGCAAAGAAGGGACAAGATCCGCCAGTGTCAGCGAACCCGTGCGCTTGAGCGTGAGCCGGTCAAACGCAGCCGGTCGTCCGTCTCGAGTCCGAACGGTACCCGAGAGTGTCTCGCCGGCCTCAAGAAACGTTATGCGAAGACCACCGAATGGAGCAATCTCGAAGAGTAGTCGCCCGTTTTCGACTCGGGCCTCCTGCAGTGGGGTTTGCTGATTTGCGCTCGGACCGATAGAGCCTGTAACGCCGTCTCCTTGTTGGCGAATGGTAGCCGTTACGTTCTGGTGGCTGCCGCTTGACGTTTCCAAAGTGCCCTTGTACTTGCCTGAATAGTCGGCGCCAGCGAGTAAAGGCAGAAGGACTATGCTGATCGTGAGTTCTCGAAATGCCATTGTGGTCTCCTGTTTGTGGGACGCGAGGCTAGCGGCCCGCGCGTTCACGGCGTTCGCCGGCCCAATATGTGATCAGGTGTGCGATGCCGATACCGATCGGAATTACGGCCGCATATCGAGCTCCGGGGGGTGGGATCTCGTACCTTGAATTCGGGAGTACTTCGCTCAAGAAAGCGCTAAGGACGACGAATCCCCCGATGCCTATTGCAATCCAAGACCAGCCGGCCAGCAGAAGAAACCGCTGTACGTTCCAGGTGCGGCGCTCCGCCTCCTGATCGACGGCAGGAAGCGCTACGCCCTTCTCAATCGCGGCCATCCGCTCTCGATGAATCATTCTCCTTTTGTCGTGGTTCAGCCAATTACGAAAGGCGATGTATCCGATGATCACGGACAGGATCAGAGCCTCATACATATTCGTCGTCTCCTTCGCATGTTGATACTCGCGATGACGCAGTCCGGTTGAGCAGAATTGGCCTCAACCGTGCCACCGCGTCGCGAGTATAAAGAATGAATGGATTCCGACGTCCAACAACTCCTGTTGCATGGACAGCGGAATCGAGGTTTCGAGAAGATCCTGGATCTGTATGCAAACAAAGTCTTCAGACTGGTGCTGTCGCTGGTGGGCAACGCAGCGCGGGCCGAAGAGGTCTCTCAGGACGTCTTCCTGAAGATCTGGCAGTCCCTTGACGTGTTCGACCCCAAACGCGCGGCGGTCGGGACCTGGGTTTACCGGATCGCCCGCAATACTGCCTTGACGCACTTGCGCGCGGAGTCGTACCGGCAAACCTTGCCGATCGAGGCCATCGATGAGCCGTGCGTCGCGCGCGCCGACAGCGTCGAAGGCGACATCCGTCGCCTCGTGGAACAGCTTCCCGAAGAACTCAGGGAGGTTGTGGTTCTGTATTATTGCCAGGAAAGGTCGGTGGACGAGGTGGCCGCTGTACTCGAACTGCCCTCGGGCACGGTCAAGAGCCATCTCTTTCGAGCGCGAAGAATGCTGGCGGAGACAATGAAGGGAGGGCGGCGTTAATGAGGTGCGACATTGCGCAGGAACTGATTCTGGAATTGGAGCAACCGGATGCGGAACTATCCAGCCATCTGGCTGGATGCGAGGCATGCCGCCGTTTTCTCGCGCTCCAGCGGTCTCTGAATGAACAGCTTGAGAATGCCTACAGGGCTCCGGATCTTAGTCCTGCGTTTCGGGCCGGCGTCCAAACCCGCATCAGGCACGAGCAAAGAAAACAGCGGTGGGACGCGCTCTCGTCGGTAATCGCATCCAGCGCGGGCCTCGTTACTAGCGGCATCTGCGCGTTGGCGGCGCCCGAAATGGCCATGTTTCTCCTCACTGTAGGGTGCATTTTGAGCGCTACGGGCTACATTGGCCATGTTCTCTTCGTTTGGCTGACGGAAGAACTCGGTGAGGGGTGAGGTCGAGCCTAGGAATACATGATCTTGAGGAACGCGCCGGTAAGCATCGGCTTGAGATTTCCCGCTGAAGTCGCCCAGTGTTTAGCAACCGTCGTCCGGAGGGCGTGGGCGCCACATGGGCGGTTTACCCGCCAACCGGCCCGTCCAACCCCGCCATGCTACGCTCGTGCTGCATGCCCGTTTTTTCGGCGAAACCACTTCTCGCAGTCGCTCTCCTGCCGCTGCGCGCCCCCGCCCAAAAGATTCCCGAGGGCGAACTGATCCGCCGCGGCCACGTCACCATCGCCGTGCCCGCCCGCGATGCGGCGAATCGCGCCGCCACGCAGCCCCCGCTCGTTCCCGCCGCGCCCTGCAACCTCCAAACGGCCGGTGAGTATCCCGGACTCTACTCAGCCGGGGCCACGAATTACCTCTATCACCTGCGCTCCACCGGTAATCTCCGCGGCCTGCTTCTCTTTCTCGACTTCCCGGATGCCCCCACCCGCCCCGGCGACGCCACCACCCAGGAACTCGTTGCCGATCTCGTGCCCAACTACACGAAGCTGCTCGCCGACCTCTCTTACAACAAACTTCGCGTCGACATCACTCCCATTCATAAGTGGTACCGTATGTCGCGCCCCTTCAACACCTACTCGTTCCGCACTTACGGCAATCTTCGCGATTTCCTCCAGGAAATCATCTCCGTTGCCGACGCCGATGTCGCCTTCAGTAACTTCGATTTCGTCTCCGTCATTACTTCGCAAAGCCTCGATACCGATGGCGCCCAGGCTTTCGTGCTGCACCCCGAGGTTGCCGCTTCAGGCGACGGCGCGCCCATGCGCTTCGTCTACTATGTGCCCTCGTCGCTCCGCTACTCCGACGTTCTTGCCCACGAGAACCTTCACCTCCTGGGCCTGCAAGACCTCTACCTGATTAACTCCAACACCGCGGCCGAAGCCCTTCAGCCCTTCGGCCGCTGGGACATCATGTCGGCCGGCTACGGCCTCACCGCCTGGCACAAGGAAAAACTCGGTTGGTACGATCCGACGCAGTTGGCCTGCCTTGCCTCGGGTTCCGGCGAAGCCACGCTCACGCCCGTCCATACCGCCACGGGCTTGAAGGCCGCCGTCGTCCCCGTCTCGCCCACCAAGGCCTTCGTCATGGAAGCGCGCGAAGCCGTGGCCGCCGACCCCGCCCTCTGCGAATCCGGCGTCATTCTATACTCGGTCGATTCCACCGTGCTCAGCGGCGACGGCCCCTTCCGGATTCGCCCGGCCAAGTCCGCCGGCCTCACGAACAACCTCGGCTGCCTTGCGCCCGAACCGAACGCCTTCGCCGCCTATAACATCGGCTCCTCGGCCGTCTCCAGCCACTTCGAACCAGGCTCCAACCTGCTCTTTGAAGTCACCGGCAAGCAACAGGCCAACTACACGGTGCGCGTCCGGCAGATCGCCAACCCCGCCGTTCTTCCCACGCGCATCGAGAAGGTCTCCGGCGATAATCAGTCCGCGCCGCTCAACCGCGACCTCCCGCTTCCCCTCACCGTCCGCATTCTGAACGGCGCGGGCCTCGCCATCCCCAATCCCGCCACCAACGAGTTCCTGCCGGTGAAATGGACCGTACTGGGCAATCAGGGCTCCATCACCGCTACCGGCACCGACGCGAACGGCAACGCCACGGCCACGGTCCGCACCGGGAGCACGCTTGCCTCCATCGTCGTTCGAGTCTCCATCGGTTCCACGGCGGAGTTCTTCACCGTGCGCCTCGTCGATACGCGCCCCGTGGCCTCCTCCGTCTTCAACGGAGCCACGCTCGCCCCGGCGCCAGTGGTGGCCGTGGCACGCGAATCCTGGGTTGTCTTGAAAGGCATCCGCCTTGCCGCCACCACCGCTCTCGCCGATCCGCCCTATCCCAACGTGGTCGCCGGCACCTCGGTGACGGTGCGCGACAGCAACGGGGTGAACCACCCCGCGCCCGTCTACTTTGTTTCGCCCGGCCAGATCAACTTCCTGTTCCCCGCCAACGCCGCCTCCGGCACCGCGCAGATTTTCGTCACCACCGCCGAAGGCGCCTCGGCCACCGGACAGCGCGTCGAGGTGCGCCCGGTTGCGCCCGGAATTTTCACCGCCAACGCCGACGGTTCCGGCGTCGCCGCCGGTTTCGCCGAGCGCATCCTGCTTTCGGGCGAACGGCAGGCCGTTCCGCTCTTCGCCTTCAACGAGTCCACGCGCCTGTTCCAGAACCTGCCGCTCGACCTCGGCGCGCCCGGCGAGCCTCCCTATCTGATCCTTTACGGCACTGGTTTCCGAGGCCGGTCTTCGCTCGACCGCATCGTCGTTACCCTGCGCGGCATCCGCATCCCGGTGCTCTACGCCGGACCGCAAGGCGCATACCCCGGCCTCGACCAGCTCAACCTCGGCCCCCTTCCCCCTGAACTCCGCGCCGCAGGCCCGCTTGCCTTCGCGGTCGAAGCCGACGGCGAGATCTCAAACCGAGTTACCATCGACGTCTTCTGAGGTGCGCCTGCACACCGCCACCGGCACCCGGCCTCTCCGGCCTTGGTACAATCGCGTTAATGACCTCTCGTCACTACTCGGCCATCGTCGGCCTCGTCATCGGCATCGCCGGCCTCGGAGTCGCTGTCAACCAGCCCTACGGCAGCCCCACGATCCAATGGGCCGCCTTCCTCACTGGAACCGCGGGTTTTGTCGCCGGAATGCTCATCGCCACCACCGCCGATAGCGAGCCGATGTCCTAAGGGCACCTTCCTAGCTGACTCCCGCACGATCGAATACCATCAGACGATGTTCGCCGCTGCTGAGGTCGAGCCGATAGCCAATACTCGGTAGCTCTCCCGTGCCAACATTCAGAAATCGTACCCGCCATACGAGCTTCCCGAACAGCCGAACGACTACCTGAGATCGCGATCCGGTTGTATCGAACAAGATTGAGTGGAATGGGCTGTAGTTCCTTGCGCTAAGTCCCTCAATGACTATGCTCGCTGGCAAGGGTTCGTAACGTTCAAGACACGTCCTTACGTCCTCCAGACCAGGATGGAAGACCTGTTCTCGAATGCAAATGCACAGGAACTCGTACGCGATCTTCAAGGCAAGACGCTCGTCTGCCATTCGGCCAGTTAGCGTGGGCGTACACTCAGTGACTCTCCAATTTGCAAATTCGATCCCTGGCGAGACTTCAACACGGGTATCCAATGGGGCATTTGCAATCCGGCCTATTGCCGTTTCAATCTCTTCGCGAGTCCACCCTTCTTCCGCGAGAATTTCACGTAATTCCGCCTTTGCCGCTGACTTGCTGTCGAACGTCGTTACTTCCTCACCCTCCCGCCGCTCAGTGTTTCGAGTAGGCACGATGACTCCATGCTTGAGTGTCGCCGGAGCGGGGCCGCCCTTGCCATCGAGCAGAAAATCGCGATCTTTCGCCAGATGACGATATGTCTCAGGGGCCGTTTGCTGAATCCATTCAGCGGCGAGTCGGATCTCGGGGCTATTCGGCAGATCTCCCTCATAGAGTTTTCCCATCATCGAGTTGCACTGCTCGCACAGGAACCGGTACCAAAAGATGCCGCCAATCGATTGTGGGATCACATGTTCTTCTGTTAGCGGCTTTGTCAGGCCGCAAATGACGCATCGAGCGTCCCTCCACGGCAGTTCGACCATCTCGCTCAGAAACTCATCCTGCGGCCACTCAACCACTTAGCGCTCCAGGTGTTTGCCGACGAGTCCTTTAACAGTCAGATCTTCGTCGATCAAGGGCCAGTGAATCCCGTAACCCGATGGACTCAGCTTCAATTTCGCGCGCTCCTCGCCGGTCGCTCTCGCGAGCTTCGCCGAGCACGCATTCCAAGGAATCCGGTACTCACCCGCATCGGTAACGATCGACAGAAACTCGCTCGTCGCCTCGATCCGCTTCGCCAAGATCGCCTTCTCCGTCGAGATCATTCCTGTACTCCTAGGTGCGCACGCCACGCTTCGACGATCTCGTCGAAGTGCTCAAATACTATTTTCCTCAACTCGCGCCTCATTGGTGGGCTGAGGCCGAACTCGAGCGCAAACTCAATACTAAACGCCTCCGCGCCCAACCATATCTTCGCCTCGGCATCCCCTTTCTCCGCATGCACGTGAATCGGTTCGTTGCCTTCATCGGAGTAGAAGAACAACCTCCACCCGCGAACCATCAGTACTGTCGGAATTTCCCCTACCGCACCTCCTCATACTCATACCCGGCCGCCCTCACCGCCACACACACCTCCACCACGTGCCCGGGACCGCGCCTCTCCATCTGTACATCGATCACCGTATCGCTACTGATTGTCGGCAGGTATGGCGCCAAAGACGGCATGTGATCCTTGGGTCCGGTAAGTCATAGAAGTTGAAACTTCTGACCGGTACTGGATCAATCTTCTATCACGATTTGGCTTGTGCCACCATCATCGGGAATCGACAGGGCTGCATCAAATTCGGCGCGCAATTCGGCGATCCTTGTCTTGATCGTCGCAAAATCGTCGGCAGCCGGCTCGCGCCGCATCGGTTCGGGACGCAGAT
>CAYUZM010000309.1:0-6749 GCA_964449665.1 uncultured Solibacteraceae bacterium | reverse complement strand
CGGCCCCCTCGATCTATTCATCTCCAACTATGTCGGCTTCGATCCGGCCACCGCCGCCAATCCCGGCAGCAGCCCGTTTTGCTTCTGGCGCGGGCTCGCCGTGTTCTGCGGCCCCAAAGGCTTCCCTAGCGGAACGAACTTGCTTTATCGCAACGAAGGCCGCCGGTTCGTGGACGTATCCCAACCCTCCGGCATCGAACGGAAGGGACTGCACTACGGTCTCGGCGTCGTCACGGCCGATTGGGACAACGACGGATGGACGGACATCTACGTCGCCTGCGATTCCACGCTGAGCATTCTCTATCGCAACAATCGCAACGGAACGTTCACCGACATCTCGATCGAAGCGGGAACGGCATTCGGCGACGCCGGCCAGGAACAGGGAAGTATGGGCGTCGCCGCGGGAGACTACAACAACGACGGCTTCCTCGACATCGTACGTACGAACTTCATGGACGAAACATCCACTCTCTACAAAAACCTGGGCCAGTGGTTTTTCGAGGACGCCACACAGCCCGCGGGACTGGCCTTACAGACGAAAGCCGTCGGCTGGGGTACCGAGTTTTTCGACCTCGATCACGATGGCTGGAAGGATATTTTCATGGCCAACGGCCACATCTATCCGGAATTGGAGGGGAAGGCGGCCGGCGAAGATTACCGCCAATCGAAAATCCTCTACTGGAACCTTCGCAATGGCGCATTTCGCGACATCGCGGGTGCGTCCTCTGTGCTCGGAAACCGGTACTCCTCGCGAGGCGTCGCCACGGGCGATCTTGATGGCGACGGCGCTCTTGAAATCCTCGTTTCCAATATGAATGAGAAACCGTCGCTGCTTCAGTTTCAACTCGAACGTGGCAACTCCATCCTGATCGAGCTGGCCGGAACGAAGTCCAACCGCAGCGCGATTGGCGGCCGCGTTACGCTCAAGGCCGGCGCGCTCTCGCTCACTGACGAGGTGCGCAGCGGATCGAGCTTCGCCTCGCAGTCCGACTTCCGCCTTCACTTTGGTTTGGCCAATGCGGCATCGGTCAGCCAGATTGACATTCGCTGGCCGAACGGCAACAAGGAGACGGTCCACGATCTTCCCGTCAACCGTTGGATCACGATTCGCGAAGGAGAGGGCGTCGTGTTTCAGCGCTCCTTTGGCGGCGAGGTCATCCCCGGCCCGGCCTCCAAACGATAGTTGAGCGCCGGATTCAGTTCCCGCCCCTTCTCCGCATTCAACCGCTCCGCTTCGATCAACTCCGCGTGCTTCTTGCGGCTGGCTACCGCCTGCGCGCGATTTCCTTGCTGCCCGTAAAGCCTCGAAAGCGCAAAGTACGCGGCCGCGTAGTCGCCCTTCAACTTCACCGTTCGCTCCAACATGCGCACGGCCTCGGCTTTGTTGCCCTGCGTTTCGAGCAGCAATCCCAGTTCGAAGTACGCCGGCCAAAATCGAGGTTCCGCGAAGATCGCTCTCCGTAGTTGCGGCTCTACGCGCGCCGCCGGCGCGCCGTCCAGGGCCAGCGCTCGCGCTACAAGAAAGTGTCCGATCGGATTCTTGGGCTGCTTCGCCTGGAAGCGCTCAAACCGCTGCAATAGCTCTCCACGCCGCGGCCCCGCATGGGGCAGGATCGTCTCCAGTGACGTGTACCCGATCTCGGCGTCCGGTTCCAGATCCGCGACGGCGAGGAACTCATCGATTGCCAGGTCCCGCTTGCCGGTTTGATAGTAGGCCAGGCCAAGGATGCGATGATACTCGGCTATCCTCGCGAATGTCCTCGGCGCCGCCTGCAAAAGCGCCACCACAGGTTCCGGCGTCCGGTGATCGAGAAACAAACCTGCCAATGCCGCATACGGCGGCCAACTCTCGGGGGCCAGCCTAATCGCTTCCTGCAGCGAGTTCACGGCCTCGGCAGGCTTTCCTTCGGAGCGATAAACCAGTCCTCGCAACCGGTGCCACTCCGCAGTCTCGCCGTTCCCCGCCGTTGCTTTCTCTTCCAGCTCCAACGCCCGCCGGAACTCGCCCGCCTCGGCGAAAATTCTCGAAAGCCCACGCCACATCATCGGCTCCGGAGGCGCCAACGCGGCAGCCCGGTCGGCCGCGGCAACAGATTCTTCGCGTTTGCCGAGATGCATCCGCACCTGCGCAACCGCCATCCAGGCCGGAGCCGACGACGGTGCCTGGCGCACAGCCGCCTCCAGCCGTGCCGAAGCCTCCCGATACTTGCTCTGCCGCAACAATACCAGCCCCAACCTGTATTGAACTTCAAACACCCCGGGCCGGACTTTCTCAACCTCGCGCAGCTTCCGTTCTGCGCCGGCAAGATCTCCCTGGCTCACCATCCGCATCGCCTGCGAAAGGTCCGTCCGGACGCTGCTCTGCGCATCCGCGCTTGTAAGTAGAGCGGCCGTGAGCACGGCTATGGTCCAGAACCGCAACTCCCGATATTAGCGATTCTCCGCTATCACCGTGCTCAGCAAGCCCCCGCGCCCCGGAACGAATCAATTCGTTCCAGTACGACGATTCGGACAAACGACATTCTGGGTACGCTCGAAGGTTGACCTTTCACGTAAGGTTAAAACGCGCACGTAGCGGCGGCGTGGCATTTGGGCAGATCGCCGTGCCGTTGCTTACGATCAACGGCTATTTCTTTCCCTGAGTGATTCCTCTCGCATGAAAGTACTCCGAGTACTCCATCAGCTCCCGGCATAACGGCGCTTCGCAGAGCGAGATTAGCTTGGTTAGGTGCCCTTCCGCCTTGGAACTTAAGGGATCGCCACGTCCACGAATGCCTCTATCCCACGAAATTCGGCCACCCCTCGGCCCCCCCGCATCCTCCTGAATCCCTTGGTAGGCGCGCCAGGTCTCGAACCTGGGACCCTCTGCTTAGAAGGCAGATGCTCTATCCCCTGAGCTACGCGCCCATGTGCTTTAGCATCAGTGAGTTGCGGTTGATGCTTTTTCGCTGACGACTGATACTGTGGGGACTTTTGTGGGGACCCCACCTGAAAACTGCCGCGATTCCAGGGCATCAATCGCTTCGCGCCGAGCGTGCGCGCGAATGTGCGAGTAGTGCCGAAGCATTGCGGTGCTCATGTGCCCCATGATATCAAGCATCGTGCTTTCGGGAACTCCCGCTTCGGCAAGTTTTGTGCAGAATGAGTGCCTCAGGTCGTGCAAGCGGCACGTGACCTCCGCTTCGCTCTTCACGGTCGCCCAGGCAGTCTTCAGCGAGGTTGCCGGACGGGTAGGATCAACCGGCTTCTTCGTACGGCTGAAGGGAAATACGAACCATTCCGGTTGGATCGGTCCTAGCTTATCTGCCATTAGGTGTGCGTGCTGCGCCAGCACCGCCTTGAGGTTCGCGCTCATTGGGATTCGCCGACGGCTTCCCTTTTCAGTTTTTGCCTTGCCTACCACGATCTCGGCAGACTCGAAGCTAACCTGCGACCATCGGAGCATTCGCGCTTCGTCACTTCGCATTCCGGTCCAGGCAAGCGTGTAGAGGTACGGATAGATTAGCCGCGAGGTGTTGCGCGAAGCCGCATCGAGAAGGGCCTGCTCTTCGCTGGCCTCCAAAGCCCGCCCAACGTCGTGATTCTCTTCCAGCTTCTTCAGCTTCGGCCAGAGGGCCTTCCACGTGTAGCCTATAGCTCGCGAGAGCACCTGAAGCTCCATGTTGATCGTGCGCCCGCTCGCGCTTTCCTTTTGGCGCGCCGCCATATATTCGACTGCCTTCGCCTGATTAAAGTCTGCCAAAAGAACTGAACCAACTATGCGGTTCAGGTGAACCGAGCGATTCTCCACCACCAGGAGCGACTTGCCGCGATGATTTACCGCGTAAGCGATTCGGTATTCCTTCAAGACTTCGGACACCCTTCTGATTCGCTCGCCCGCTGTCTCCGAAGGCAGACCGACGCTTGCGCGTTCCAATTCTAGCCGACGCCTTTTCTCCGCTTCTATCGCAAGGGACTTCCGAGACGTGTCTGCGCCCTCTCGGATTCGACGGCCCATGTAGGTAAATTCGTACCACCACGTTTTCCCGCGCTTGTAGACGGCCATACGTTACGCCCTCCCTCTGCTTCCCGTCAGAATCCGATTGATAACAACTCCGTGCCAAGGCTTTCCAGTGCGCGTCGGTACGCCCTCTGCATTGAGTCTAGCCGCGATGCGATCAAACCCCAGCCCTTCGCTCCGTAGCGCGTTCAGACGATCCAAAACCTGCGCCTCGCCTTCATAGTGCCCGAAAGGCTTGCGGCCCTCACAGCGCCCCGTGCGTGCCCGCGTGCGCATCCGTGCACCCGCCAGCTTGAGCACGATCATGCTCTTGTCATATTGGGCAAACACGCCCATCATTTGGCGAAACGCCGTCCGGCTCGGGTCGTTCGCCATGAGATCCGGCTCTGCCACGCTGACGATGGTGTAGCCATTCTGCATGAAGTAGCTGAGTGCCGCCTCTTGCACCATCAGGTCGCGTGCGAGCCGATCCAGCTTTTCCACGATCACCGTTCGCACGCCGTTGGAGTGCAGGGTTGCGACCATTTCAGCAAACGCGGGCCGGTTGGTGGTTTCGATTGCGCCGCTCACGCCTTCATCGGCAAACTCACGGGCGACCACATAACCGTTTGCCTTGGCGTATTGCTTGATGGCCGCGCGCTGACGCGGGAACCCATCGCCGGACACCTGCCCTTTGCCGCTCACTCGAAGGTAGCTGAACGCTTTCACCATGGATCAATATTGCGCTGATTCAGGCATGGAGTCAATACCAATTCTGTAGAAAAGGTATCAATGTTGATTCCATGACACTTAGCCATCAGGCAGAAATTCAGTCTCTTCGACGGCAAAATAGATCCGTGTAAATGCGTACACTATCTCGATGCCGGTCCGCGAATGTGTCGTTCTCATTCCTGCCATGCCCAGCGGCCACTTCGATTACGACGTACAGGGCGAGAGTTCACTGGATGCCGCATGGCGCGCGTTACAGGCGCACGAGAAACGCGGTCTGTGTGTGACTGATGACAAGATTGTACGCGTGATCCTAGAGGGGCGTGGGCTCATGCTGTCCGATTGCACGGAACACAACGCTAAGCAGCCGCAATATCGGCATCGGGTGGCGCGGGTGAGGCAGTGGGCGCGGGAGCGTGGCGAGGTGCACTTCAAACCCGCGAAGGATGACAGCGCAACAAAGTAGAATGGCGCAATGGCCTTGCGCGAACGCCTCGCCGAACTCGCCGCGCAACGCGTCTACATCGGCACCAGTTCATGGAAGTATCCCGGCTGGCTGGGAGACATCTACACGGAAGATCGCTACCAGACCCGCGCGAAGTTCTCACAAAAGAAGTTCGATGCGGAGTGCATCACGGAATACGCGGAGACGTTTCCAACGGTCGGCGGCGACTTCACGTTTTACACGTTTCACAAGGCGGAGTTTTGGGCGAAGCTATTCGCGCAGGTGCCCGCAAGTTTTCAATTCGGCCTGAAGGTGCCTGAGGCCATCACGGTCAAGCGCTGGCCGACGCACGCGCGCTATGGAGCGCGAAAGGGGCAGGACAATGAATCGTTCCTAGACGTAGGGCTGTTCAAGGCGCTTTTCCTTGATCCGCTGGAGCCGCACCGCGCGCAGGTTGGGCCGCTAATGTTTGAGTTCGGGACGCTAGCCAAACGAGACTTCGTCGATGTTGGTGCGTTTGCGAAGCACCTCGATCCGTTTCTTGCGGCGCTCCCGGTGGGGTGGAAATATGGCATTGAAATTCGCAACAGCGAATACCTTGTGGACGACTACTTGAGCGTGCTCCGGGCGCACGATATCGCGCATGTCATGAACTCATGGACGCGGATGCCGCCGCTCGATGCCCAGGCGATGCGTGAGGACCTGTGGACCGCCGATTTCGCCGTGTGCCGCGCGCTGTTGCGTCCAGGCCGCGACTACGAAACAGCCGTGGACTCGTTTGAACCCTACACGCACGTGCAGCAGGAATACCCTGAAGCCCGCGAAGGCTTGCGGGCAATGATAGACCGTGGCCCGCAGATCAGAAATGGCGTCTATGTGTACGTGAACAACCGGCTGGAGGGAAATGCGCCGGGGACGATCAGAGGCGTGGTCCTGTGATTGAGCCGAATTAGGCCAATCCCGAGCGGGCCTCCCTCCCTGGCGCGGCTCTTGCATCGCCCGTTAAGTAAGCCACCTCACACAACATTTTCCGGCCCCTTTGTGGCTTCGCCGCGTGATAGCGTCTCCACAGCGGAGAACGGTTTCCGCCGATTGACGGCGTACCGGGAGGGATTCCATGAAGAACGTTATGCTTTCCTTGATGCTCGGCGTGACAACTACGCAAGCGGCGCTACTCACACCGTATTTCGGCCCCGGCTCAGAAGGGGCGTCCTATGGCG
Organism: uncultured Solibacteraceae bacterium; assembly: GCA_964449665.1. GTDB lineage: Bacteria > Acidobacteriota > Terriglobia > Bryobacterales > Bryobacteraceae > JAFLBB01. The sequence continues at coordinate 376 of CAYUZM010000309.1, read as the reverse complement.
ACTGGTCCGGGACCGACATAAGTATCGGGCTATGTTCGACAGGTGATTGTGTAACCGGCGATGCCGGGATGGAGAGCTTCTTTTCGCCTCCATGGGACGGGGTTGCCACCGTCGCCGCGAACGCGAGCGCTTCAACATCGCCGGGCGCGGTATACATGGAAGCGCACGCATTCGCTGACGCCCTAATATACTGTCACGACGAGAGCTGCGATGGACTTGCGCCATACGGGTTTTTGATGCAGGGAAGTGCTACGCTGACCCTCAATATCCTCGTCGATACCCCCGCCAGTGGGTGGGTCGTGTTTGATACCTTCACCGGTGGCGTGCCGACTGGAACGGCGTCGGTTCCAACATCCGGTGGGCCGGTCCAGATTGC
>CAYUZM010000308.1:2042-6764 GCA_964449665.1 uncultured Solibacteraceae bacterium | reverse complement strand
GGGACCGGTTGCTGACGCCGTTTCTGGCGCAGGTGGCGGCGTTTGCGCTGTTGGACGCGACGGAGCGGTTGAGCGGCGCGGGGACGGTGCATGTGGAGTCGCAGGTGGATTTTGACGGGCGGGTGCCGCCGCTGAAGATCAACAACGTGTATTCGGCGGACACGGCCACGGGGTTGCTGGCATCGCTGGCGACGGCGCTGCCGTTGACGTATGCGGTGCAGTCGGACTTCGACGAGTTGACGCCGCGGGCAATCACATTGAACATGCGGGCGAGCGAACGCAAGCAGCAGTGGACGGTGGCGGGCGTGTGGGCGTCGCCGTTGAAGGTGCGGCCGGGCGGGACGGTGAAGTTGACGGCGCTGCTGCGGGGACCGGCGGGGGAGGACATTTCGCGGGAGTTCGCGTGGCGGGTTCCGGCGGGGATGCAGCCGGGGGCGGCGCAGGTGTTGTTGAGCGACGCGACGACGGCGAACCTGTCGGAGTTTGCGTCGGCGATTGGGCAGCAGCAAGCGACGGCGGAGGCAACGGTGGAATTTTTGAACGCGCTGCGGGCGAACCAGAAAGCCTACCTGCGCGTGTTGCTGGCGAAGCCGGGGTTCACGCTGAACGGCCGGCCGATGAACGCGCCGCCTGCGTCGATGGCGCTGCTGTTCAAGGACTGGCAGCCGGCGATTGGGGCGAACATGATGTTGCAGTCGGCGGCCGCGGAGTTTTCCTTTGAGCCGGGCGTGGGCGCCGTGACGGGATCGAAATCCATCGCAATCGAGATTCAGGAATAATGCGCAGACTTACCGCCGTCTTACTCGCCGCCGCGCCGCTGTTTGCGGCCAGCCCACAAGCGTGGGAGTTGAGCAGCTATGACGATTTTCTGAAGGGTACGCCGTCGGGCCTATCGATTGGACGCTCGGGGCGGCTGCAGTTGGCGCCGAAGCCGGTGGAGGTGTTTGCGTCGTCGCAGGGGGCGATATGGGCGATGGCACGGGCGGCGGATGGAACGATTTATCTGGCGACGGGGCATAGCGGCAAGCTGTTCCGCATTCCGCCGGGCGGGAAGGGCGAGGTGATCTTCACGGCGCCGGAGCCGGAGATCTTCGCGCTGGCGCTGGATGCGCAGGGGCGGGTGTATGCGGCGACGTCGCCGGACGGGAAGATTTATCGCATTGAGAACGGGAAGGCGAGCGAGTACTTCAAGCCATGGACGCGCTACATCTGGAGCCTGGCGGCGGCGGCCGATGGGACGCTGTACGCGGGCACGGGCGACCAGGGGCGGATCTATCGCATCACGGGGCCGGGGCAGGGCGAGTTGTACTTCGACACCGAGCAGATGCACGTGACGGCGCTGGCGCTGGACGCGAAGGGGCGGCTGCTGGCGGGGTCCGAGCCGAACGGGATGCTGTATCGCGTGGAGGCGAAGGACAAGGCGTTTGCGTTGTACAAGTCGTCGCTGCCGGAGATTCGATCGATTCTGCCCGCGCCGGATGGTTCGCTGTATGTCGCGGCGTTGGGCGGTTCGCTGGTGAAGCAACAGGGCATGGCGGCGGGCTCGACGCCGCAGGTGACCTCGAACATTCAGAGCACGGCGCCGGCGGCGACGATTACGGTGACCGAGGAGGGCGTGCAGCGGGGGCAACCGCCGCAGCCGAAGCCTCCGGCGGCGCAGCAGGCGCAAGCGCCGCAGCAGGCCGAGGCGATGGCGCAACCGCTATTGGAGTATCCGGGCGTGGAGAAGGCCGCGCTTTATCGCATTGGGGCGGACAACACGGCCGAGACGCTTTGGTCGTCGAAGGAAGAGAACCTGTACGACGTAGCGATGAACGGCAACCGCGTGTTTCTGGCGACGGACAACAACGCGCGGATCTATGAGCTTGGGCGCGACCGCAAGACGCGACTGCTGGCCGAGACGCGCGAGGGCGAGGCGTTGCGAATTGCCGCCGATGGGGCGGGGGTCCTGGTGGCCACATCGCCCGCGGCGCGATTGCTGCGTTATGCCGAAGCGGCGACCGAGGGCGAGTTTGAATCGCCGATTCACGATGCGATGACGGTGGCGCGGTGGGGCAGGATTTCGTGGAGCGCGGAGCCGTGCGCGGGATGCAAGATTGCGCTGCGAGTGCGGACGGGGAATTCGGCGCGGCCGGACAAGACGTGGTCCGAGTGGAGCGAAGCGTTGGTGGCAGCGGAGGGTTCGGCGATTCCCAACCCGAACGCGCGCTATGTGCAATGGAAAGCCACGCTGACGGGTGCGGCGGGGAGATCGCCGGTGCTCGATTCGGTGCGGTTGGCGTACCTTCCGCAGAATACGCCGCCGGAGGTGACGGCGCTGACGGTGAGCGCGCTGGCGTCGGCAATCGCGGTTCCGGCGGCCAAGCCGAGCGCGGCGGCGCAGCCTTCCTACAGCATTACGGTGACGGACACGGGGGAAGAGGGCGCGTCGAGCAGTTCGGGGACGCCGACGCAACCGGTGACGCGGTCGGCGGTGGAGCAGATTCAGATTGCGTGGTCGGGCGAGGACCAGGATGGGGACAAGCTCGCGTACAAGATCGAGTTCCGGAGCGAGGGGCAGAGCGGCTGGACGTTTCTGAAAGGCAACCTGACCGAGACGACGTACGCGGTGGATGCGGAAGCGTTCGCCGATGGGCGCTACCAGTTCCGCGTGACGGCGAGCGATGCGGCGTCGAACTCGGCGGCGAGCGCGCGAGAGACCGACATCGAGAGCGCGCAGATTCTGATTGACCGCACGCCGCCGGTGGTGGCGCTGAGCGCGCCGAAGCGGAGCGGAACGGGCAATCAGATGGTGGACGTGCAGGTGGACGCGCGCGATGGGGCGTCGCCGCTGACGCGGTGCGAGTATTCGCTGAATGCGGGTCCATGGCGCAGCCTGGATTCCGATGATGGCGTGATCGATTCGCTGGCGGAGAAGTTCAATGTGCGATTGTCGAGCCTGCCGGCGGGAGAGTACTTGCTGGTGGTGCGGGCCTACGATTCGGCGAACAATGCCGGGGTAGCGCGGGTGGTGGTGAAGTAGGGCGGGCGCGGCCGCGGTGGAGTGTCCTTGGCCGTGGTCGGGCCCGTGGCGCTTAGATCACCTGGTGGAGCTTCATCATGTTCGTGGTGCCGGGGCGGCCGATGGGCTGGCCGGCGACGAAGACGACGGTGTCACCGGATTTGACCAGACCGTGTTCGAGCAGATAGCGGTCCATCATGGCCATCATCTCGTCGGTGGAGGCGAGGTCGGGGGCGACGTGGCCGTGGACGCCGAACAGGACGCTCAACTGGCGGGCGCGGTCGGCTGAAGGAGTGAAGGCGTAGATGGGAACCGACGGGCGGTAGCGAGCGACCTGGCGGGCGCTGGTGCCGGTGGCGGTGAAGACGACGATGGCGGTGGCGCCCAGCAGAACCGTGGCGCGCCAGGCGAGGTAGGCGATCATCTCGGGGTGGGTGCGATGTTCGGGACGCCCGAGTTCGAGGCCGCCGAACTGGCTGAGTTTGGAGTCGGTCTCCGAGGCCACGCGCTCCATCATGGCGACGCTTTCGACGGGATATTTGCCGGCCGAGGTTTCGGCCGATAACATGACGGCGTCGGTGCCGTCGTGGATGGCGTTGGCGACGTCGGAGACTTCGGCGCGGGTGGGGTAGGGATTTTCGATCATCGATTCGAGCATCTGGGTGGCGGTGATGACGAACTTGCCCATGAGGCGCGCCTTATGGATGATCGATTTCTGGATGAAGGGCACCTGTTCAAGGGCCATTTCGACGCCGAGGTCGCCGCGCGCGACCATGACGCCGTCGGTGGCGGCGAGGATTTCGTCGAGGTTTTGCCAGGCTTCGGGTTTTTCGATTTTGGAAACGATGGGGATGCGCGAGTCGTGTTCTTCGAGGAAGTGGCGGAGGCGGAGGACGTCGTCGCGGCGGCGGACGAAGGAGAGGGCGACCATGTCGGCGCCGCATTCGAGGGCCTGGCGGAGATCGGCGGTGTCCTTTTTCGTGAGCGAGGGGGTGGAGACCTGGACGCCGGGCAGGTTGATGCCCTTGCGGTCACTGATGCGGCCGCCGCTGACGACGAGGCACTTCACGGCGTTGCCGTTGCTGGAAAGGGCGCGGAGTTCGATGGCGCCGTCGGCGAGCAGGACGCGGTCGCCGGCGCGGACGTCGCGGGCGAATTCGGCGTAGCTGGTGGAGGCGATGTCGCAGTTGCCCAGCATCTGCTCCGTGGTGATTGTGAACTCGCGTCCTTTTTCGAGCAGGCAGCCGCCGCCTTCGAAGCGGCCGAGGCGGATCTTGGGGCCCTGGAGATCGACGAGCACGCCGCAGGGCTTGCCGGCGGCATCGGCGGCGGCGCGGGCGGCCTGGATGCGGGCGGCGTGTTCGGGCGCCGAGCCATGGCTGGTATTGATGCGGAAGACATCGGCTCCGGCATTGAGAAGCGCGACAAGCGTCTCGTGTTCGGTGGAGGACGGTCCGAGTGTGGCGACGATCTTAGTGTTTCGCATGAGGGAAGTGCGCTACGATGGCCTACTGTTCATTATGTCTTTGCTGCATGTAATCATTCTTGCGTTTGTGCAAGGAATCACTGAATTTCTGCCGGTGAGCAGCAGTGCTCACCTGGCGCTGGCGCCGTGGCTTTTGGGCTGGCAGGATCAGGGTCTTGCCTTCGACATTGCCTTGCATTTCGGCACGCTCCTGGCCGTGCTGGTATATTTTTTTCGCGATTGGGTGCAGATTATT
>CAYUZM010000308.1:0-2032 GCA_964449665.1 uncultured Solibacteraceae bacterium | reverse complement strand
GCGTTCCAGGCCGGCCACGATCCGGAACTGATGCGCAACCGGGCGCTGTTGTGGTTCCTGGCGGTGGGGTCGCTCCCCATCGGCGTGTTTGGTCTTCTCCTAAAAGAGCACGCCGAAACGACGCTGCGCAACCCGATGCTGATCGGGATCATGCTGGTGCTCGTGGGGATCCTGATGGCGGTTGCGGACCGGGCGGGGCGGCATCAGAAGGGCATCGAGCACGTGACGATGCTGGACGCGCTGGTGATTGGCTTCGCGCAGGCGCTGGCGATCGTGCCGGGGACGTCGCGTTCGGGGATTACGATTACGGCGGCGCTGTTCCGGAATTTTGAGCGCGCGTCGGCGGCGCGGTTTTCGTTTTTGCTTTCGACGCCGGCAATTCTGGCGGCGGGAGCGAAGGCGTTTTACGACCTGTACAAGGCGGGGGGCATTCCGCCGGACATGCGAATGGCCTTTGTGGTGGGGATTGTGTGCAGCGCGCTGACGGGGTTGGCGACGATCGCCCTGTTCCTCGAGTTCCTGCGTTTCCGCACGCTGAAGTTCTTTATCTACTACCGGATCGTTTTTGGCATAATAGTAATCGCTCTGGCAGTTTTCCTCCGCAAACAGGGAGGATGAAGATTCTTGGACCCACGCCGCTCGAACGGCTGAACGAGGCGGGGGGCTTAGTGTGCCTTGCCGCCGCCCTCGCCATCACTCTCAGTCTGGTCTCCTATCAACCGCTCGATCCCAGTTGGAATACAGCCAGCGGCGCGGCGCGCGCGCACAACCTGATTGGCCACACGGGGGCGTGGATGGCCGATCTGCTGTTGCAGACGTTCGGGCTTGCCTCCTATCTGCTGCCGGCGTTTCTGACGGCGCTTTCGTGGAAGTGGATTCGCTCGTCGCCGATTGACACGCAGTGGGCGAAGATTGGCGGCGCTGTGCTGCTGGGGTTCAGCGGCTGCTCGATGCTGAGCATGGGCAACGATTGGGGCGTGCAGGCGGCAAGCGTGTCGGCGGGCGGCGTTATGGGGAGCATCTTCGCTTCGTGGCTGCTGGGGGCGTTCAACCTGACGGGCGCGGTGCTGGTGTGCTCGACGCTGCTGCTGATGTCGCTGTATCTGATTTCAACGTTCAGCCTGCACCGGCTGCCGGAGTGGCTGATGACGCCGGTGCGGGCATATCAGCAGTTGCGGGCGGGCGTGGAAGAGTGGCGGGAGTCGATGCGGAGGAAGAGCGAGCAGCGGGCGGCGGCGCGGCAGCAGGAGATTCTGCGGCGCGACGCGGCCGAGGGCGACGACGATTTGTCGCTGCGCCCGCGGCGTCGGCGGGGCGATTTGAGCGACGATATGCAACCCGTGGAGCCGCGTGTTTCGCCGCTGGCTCCGGCGGGCGGCGGGGGCCGGACGGGCGCGGCGACCGACGTGCGGAGGCGCACGGAACTGTACACGGTGGTATCCACGCTGGACGATGAGATTCCGATTCGGACACTGGATGGCGAAGGCGAGGAAGAGCAGATGGCCGCGGCCGCTCATGCGGGAGCGGTGAACGCGCCTCCGTTTGAACCGACGCGCGAGCCGGCGTTTCAGAGCCGCGCGCCGAAGGCTCCGGCCGAACCGGCCGTGGTGGAGTATGTGCCTCCGCCGCCCGCCGCGGCGCCCGCGGCCGCGCGCGCCGCAATGGAGCCGGCCGGGCGGACGGCGTCGAAGCATCTGACGCAGTTCACGCTACCTTCGACCGAGCTTCTGAACGAAGCCGAAGGACGCACGAGCTTCGATACCGAAGAACTGAAGACGATCGCGGGGCGGATCAAGTCGAAGTTTGAAGAGTTCAACGTGCTGGGCAACGTGACGCAGATCAACCCGGGCCCGGTGGTGACGACGTTTGAGTTCAAGCCCGAGGCGGGCATCAAATATAGCCGCATCACGACGCTGACGGAAGACCTTTGCCTGGGGCTGCAGGCGGAATCGATTCTGATTGAGCGCATACCGGGCAAGCCGACGGTGGGCATTGAGGTGCCGAACAGCAAGCGCGAGGTGATTGCGCTGCG
>CAYUZM010000307.1:0-6778 GCA_964449665.1 uncultured Solibacteraceae bacterium | reverse complement strand
GCGTGGGGAACTTTGGTGGGGGTGGGGTTTCCGGGAGGAAACGGGGGCGCGCGGAAATGGGACGGGGCGGGGGGGGTCGTTCGGATACAGGGGGCGGCTTTTGGGGTAGACGGCGGGGCGGGTAATCTTTTCGCTGAACTCGTCGGAAGGGCCGCCCGTTTTGGTCGTATCGAGCCTGCCCGCCGCCGTGAGCAGCGAATCCCAAATGCCTTCCACTTCGAGCCGCCGCCGATTGGCGTGCGAGTAGAGCCGGTTGGCCGGATCTTTCGCCGCGCTCTCGGGACTCGCTTGAGAGCTGAGCTGGTATGTGCGCGACAGCAGAATTTCCTTGTGCAGCTTCTTCCACGACATGCCGCCTTCGGTGAAGCGCGAGGCGAGATGATCGAGCAGCGCCGCGTTGCTGGGCTTCGCGCCGACAAGACCGAAGTTGTTCGGCGTTTCCACCAGCGCCGAACCCATGTGCCATTGCCAGATGCGGTTGGCCATCACGCGGGCGGCGAGCGGGTGAGCAACGAACGCCTCGGCCAGCCCCATGCGGCCGCTGCCTTTCTTGAACGGCACGGGCTCCTCCGGAGAAAGTATGGAGAGGAAGGCGCGCGGGGCGTCTTCGCCGAACGAGTATGGATTGCCGCGGGCGAAGACTTTCAGATCCGTCGGCTCCTTGTCCTCTTCGAGGCCATAGACGAACGGGTAGTGCGGCGGCATGGCTTTCTTGAAGGCTTCGATCTCGGCTTTGAGCTTCTTCACATGCGCGGCCATCTCGGTGGTGAGGCGCTTCTCCAAGGGCCAGCCATCGAGCTTGAGCAGGCCCGGCTTGGGCTTGTCCTCGGCGTTCGGGTTGCCGGGATTTTCGGCGAGATCGATCTCGAAGATGTCGCGCCACAGATAGGTGCGCTCGCGGTCGAGGCCCTTGAGTTCGATCTGATGCTTGTGCCAACGGCGCTTCTTGCCGTTGGGAAGCGGGTCGAACTGCTCGTCGGCGTTCTTCAGCTTCGCCAGCTCCAATTCGTTTTTCTCGCGAATCTTTGTGTACTCCTCGTTCAGCGTCGAGACAGTCATGAAAAACTCTCTGGCGAGGCGCTTGGCGTCGTCGGGAGTTCCCTTGCTGTCGACCATCGTCTGCCACGCCTTGAGGTGCGAGTAGTTGTAGGGCTTCTTTTTGAGGAAGCGAACCCAGCGTTCCAGCAACTCCGGTTCCAGCCGCGTCTCTTCGGCAATCGAAGCGACAGTCGCGCGCTTCTCGGCACCCACGCGGTAGGCGGCTACCATGTACTCTTCCGTCTGCGAGAAGAGAATCTGGATGTAGAGATTGGCCGCGGTCTTGGTGAACGTCTTCAGCTTCTTCTCATTCGCTTCCAGCTCCTTCTTCTGTTTGTCGTACTCCTCGACAACCGCCTTCGGAACCAGCGGGTACGCCTTAAACCGCGAGCTGGCAAATACGCCGGCCAGGCGGTAGTAGTCTTTCGTGGGGATCGGATCGTACTTGTGGTCGTGGCAGCGCGCGCAGCCAACGGTCAGCCCGAGGAATGCCTTAGTGGTGACATCGACCTTGTCGTGCCACTCGTCGGCGCGTTCGATGGGCGCGGGATTGTCTTCGAACTTCCAAACGCCCGTGCCGTGCATGCCAAGCGCGGGGATCATACGGTCGCGAACCTTCTCGTCCATGAGGTCGGCGGCAAGCTGCGCCTTCACAAACGTGTCATACGGGATGTCTTCGTTAAGTGCCTTGATGAGCCAGTCGCGGAAGTGGTAGGCGTGCGGATATTTTTCGGTGCGGTCGGGCTTGCCGCCGACGTTATAGTCGTCCTCGGCGTAGCGCACCACGTCCATCCAATGGCGCGCCCACTTCTCGCCGTAGCGTGGCGAGGCGAGCAGGCGGTCAATCACCTTCTCGTAAGCATTGGGCGACTTGTCGGCTTCGAAGGCGCGAATCTCGTCCATCGTCGGCGGCAGGCCGGTGAGTCCGTAGGTGACGCGCCGCAGCAACGTGCGCCGGTCGGCCGCCGGCGCGGGCTTCAGATTGTCTTTCTCCAGACGCGCGAGCACGAACTTGTCGATATCGTTCGACGGCCATGCCGCATCCTTCACCGCGGGAGGCGGCGTGGCGGCAAGCGGTTGAATGGACCAGAAACGCCGCTGCACGGCGTTGATCTTTCCGGCCGATTGCGCCGACGTGTCTTCGACGGGCCAGAACGCGCCTTCCTTCACCCATTGCGTCATGTCGGCCACCTGCGCGTCCGTAAGACGCACAGCGCCCTTCGGCATGGCGAGCTTTCCGTTCTGTCGAATGGCGCTGATGAGCAGGCTCTTGTCGGGATCGCCGGGCACGAGTGCCGGTCCCGACTTGCCGCCCGCGAGGATGTCCTTGATCGAATCCAGGCGCAGGCCCGCCATCTTCGAATTGGTGTGGCAGGCAAAGCACTGCTGCGCGAGCACGGGCCGGATGCGTGCTTCGAAAAATTCCTTCTGCGCTTCCGTTACGGGCGCGGACTGCGCGTGCAGCCATGCAGGCAAGACACTGAGTGCAACCAGGAGTCGTCGCATCGAATTCCTCTCTTCAAACCGAATGGGAAAAAGACAACGACCGGGTTGCCAACAGGAGCCGCGCTCAGGGGCGGCAGTGCTCTTCAAATAAATCGGATAGGGCGGCGTGCAGCGTAGCCGCCTCCTCGCGAAGTGCGCCCTTGCTCATCCAGCGAAGGGCTGTGCCCGCGCCGGCGACGGAGGTGAAGGCGCGCGAATAAAGTTCTTCCAACCTGCGTGCGCCAAAAGCGAGATCGTGCGCCGATTGCGGCCACTCGCAGGCACGGGGCGTTGCTTGCTCGCCGCTGCCGGGCTGAATGCCGAGCGCGCCAAGCAGCGTCCGCGACGAGGAGATGAATTCTATCCACGTGCGGCGGGCGTCGTCATAGTAACCGCGGCTCAGGTCAAGCAAACGCGTTTCGGCCGCGGGCGAAAGGGCGCGGCGCGCCTCTTCTGGAAATCGAACAGCCAGATCGTCGAGCGATACCAAGTCGCTCCGCAAGCGGCGCAGCGCTTCCATTTGGCGTCCGGCAATCAGGTTGGCTACCGGCAGCGAGCCGCCCGCGGCGGCAAGCTCGCGAAGAAACAGCGGCGGCTCGGCCTTCTCCGCCAGCGGTTCCGGACGCGCCTTGGCATGTTCCATCGCGCCCTGCGGCCCATCCAACGCATGAACGGTCAACCGGACATGCGGCATCGCCGAAAGTTCACGCGTCAGGAAGCGCGTGCGGTCTTCATCGGAGGAATAGAGAACGACGTTTACGGAATCGTTGTGCCGTTCCACGCCCGCCGCTTCGCGCCGGCCGGCGTCCAACTCGCGCAACATCGCAAGAACTTCAATCTCTGTCTCGGCCAGCGCTTGCGCGCCCAACCGCGCGGGCGCGTTCACGGCTTCCGCCGGATTCTCACCGTGCGCGGAAGCAAGGGCGGGAGTGGGCAAGGAAGCGGCCACACGGGCGGAAACCACCGCGGGCGCGGATTCGAAAATGCGGGCCGTTTCAAAATTGAGCGGATTCACTTCGTACGCGGTCTCGACAATGCGATACCGCCCGGACAAACCCGCGACGGTGAACGTCTGCTCGACGGCATGCCAGTCGGAAGCTCGAACCAGCACCTCGGCCTCGGCAATGTCACCCTGCTTTGCTCCGCCGGCGTTGCGCGTGCGCAAGCGCACAAAACCTTCCCCGTGCACGACGTCTTCCTGGCGGTTCGCGATGGACTTGCGCCAGGCGGCATGGTTGAAGATGGAAACCGGACGGCTGAAGTTCATGCCGCCTTTTGCGTAGAGCCGCTCCAGTTCCGAGTTGAGGCCGGAATCGCCCGCGCCGCCCCAGAAGCGGCGCGATTTCCCCGCCGTGGGCGCATTCCAAAACACACCCTCGGCGCGCCGCATCGGAGTTTCAATTCTGACCTTCTGGAAAACGACGGGATTCTCCACGCGGCCAAAGAGCGCCTTTTCGGAAACCGACGAGCGGTCCATCAACTCGCCAGCGGAAACGGTGGAAGCGGGCCAGATCCACACCAAGGCTGCCAGCAGTGCCGCGCCGGCCAGCGACGCGGCGGCGCGGCGAAGAAGCGAATCGGGCAAGAATACCGCGGGGACGGGAATACGCGCCGCGGCGCGCAACCTTGCCGCGAAGCCGCGCCAATCCGACGGAGGCTGCGCTTCGCGGGCACACGCAATCTCGCACTCCCATTCGGCGAAACGGTCCATCGCCTTGCGGATGCGCTCCTGCAGATGACGGCATCCCCAGCAGGCTTCCAGGTGCGCCCGCACACGCGCGCGCTCGCTCTTGTCGAGTTCACCGTCCAGCAGGCGGATCAGGTCGTCTTCGGTTGTGTGCGCGTCCATGCGCCTATTCGTCATGGAGGTCCTTCATCAACCGCGTAAGCCCGCGCCGCAGATTCTCGCAAACCGTCGATTCGCTGACATGCATGATGTCGGCGATCTCGCGGTAGCGGAACCCCTGCGTCCGCAGATGCAAGCACAGGCGCTGTTGGCCGGAGAGACGGTCCACGGCCTTGCGCATCATCACCAGCCGCTCCTGATGCAGCACGGTCTCTTCCGATGTGGGGTAGCGTTCGTCGGCAACCTCGAACGCCGCCCGTTCCAGACTGTCTTCGCAGCGCCCCTCGCGCGTGCGGTGCCGATCAATGGCGAGATTGTGCCCGGTGCGGAAGAGCCACGATTTGACGTGGTCGATGCGCCGTTGCGCCCTCAACTCCTGATAGAGCCGGAGGAACGATTCCTGCGCGGCGTCTTCGGCTTCAGCGGCGCTGCGCAGCAAGACGAGCAGATAGCGGAAAAGTGGTTCGCGATATTCGCCGAAGTATTGGGCGATCTCGCGCGCCGCGGGATCGCTCTCCTCGCAGGAGCCCAGCAGCCAGCGAGGCAAAGCAAGCGCATCGGACGGATTGTTCGGCGAATGGCTGTTTGAGTCCATGAAATCCGGAAGCGTTCCGCTCTAAGGTGGAGACGTGCGGCCGGCTTGTTTTCCCGACAACGGAACCGATGAAATGTCGAAAGCACGCGGGAAAAGCAAGACGGGGAGCTGCCGACAGGGGTGGGTAACGACGTGGAGGGCGGACGTTTACCAGCGTACGGCATCGGCGGGGCTTCCAAGCCCAAAAAAATTGGATCGAGTGCATAAGCAACTTCTTGGACACGAGCCGCCGCCGCTGCCCGTACACTTGACTGCGATGAAACCTAGCATTGTGAAAGTAACCATGGGTGCGGCACTGGCCGCGGTGTTGTTTCTGCTGTCGGCGGCCGAGAAGACGGAGAAAGCGCCCGCCGCGCCGCAGAAGAAGGCCGAACCGTTTCCGCCGCGCCCTGGCGTGAAGACACCGGGCGTGCAGCGGCCCATCGCGGGCATCAAACCGGACGCGGTGTTTCCCGTCGAAGGCGTGCCGGATTGGCTCGCGGTCGCGAGCGATTCCGTGTGGGTGGCCAACAAGCCGAAGAACACGATTCACCGGCTGGATGTGAAGTCGGGCAAGGTGACGGCCGTGGTGGAAGTGGGCAAACTGCCGTGTTCCGGACTGACGACGGGCTTCGGCAGCGTGTGGGCGCCCTTGTGCGGCGACAAGGCGCTGGCGCGCGTGGACCTGGCGACGAACAAGCTGGTGGCCACGATTCCCGCCGGCCCTGCCGACACCGAAGGCGGACTGGTGGCAAGCCCGGACAGCATCTGGATGCTGAGCGAACCTTCGGGCTCGCTGCTGCGCATCGATCCGGCCACGAATCGTGTGGTGACCGAGATCGCCGTGCCGAAAGGATCGTTCGCCTGCACCTATGGCGAGGGCGCGGTGTGGGTGTCCGGTACGGAGAGCAGCGTGCTGACGCGCGTCGACCCGAAGACGAATCTCGTCACGCACTCGATCGAAGTCGGACCGCAGCCCCGCTTTCTGACCTACGGCGACGGCGCCGTGTGGACCCTGAACCAGGGTGACGGAACCGTGTCGCGTGTGGATGCGAAGACGAACAAGCTTGTCGCCACCATCGATCTCGGCGCGCCGGGCAAGGGCGGCGAGATCGCCTTCGGGGAAGGTTCGGTGTGGGTGACGGTGTTCCAGATTCCGCTCACACAGATCGACGCCGCGACGAACAAAGTGGTGAAGCAATGGATGGGCCTCGGCGGCGACGCCGTACGCGTGGGCCATGGCTCGGTATGGCTCACCAACATTCGCGAGCAGAATATCTGGCGCATCAATCCCAAGGGGCTTTAGCTGCCATTGGAACTTCAATCGCCGCCGCAGGCGTTTCAATCGTCCGTGGCGGCCTTTCAATCGCCGGTGGCGGCGAGGTCGGGGCTTTCGGCCATCGTCAACGATGGTGACGTCGACGGCATGTGCGATTGCAGTTTCGCCAGGTAGAGATAAACCACGGGCGGCAGGTAGAGCGCAATCACTTGCGAGAAGAGCAGGCCGCCGATGACGCACAAGCCAAGGGGTCTGCGCGCTTCGCCGCCCGCGCCGTGGCCCAGCGCAATGGGGAGCGCGCCCAGCAGGGCCGCCATGGTGGTCATCATGATCGGCCGGAAGCGCGTGATTCAGCCATGCACGATCGCGCCGTAGGAACTGAGGCCTTGTGCACGAATCAATTGACTTCAAAATCCCCTAGAAGATTTCCAAGGCCTCATGCTTCCTTGTGGTACAACTCCCAACCGGATGTATGTACTGCACCAACACAAGACATTTACGAAAAAAACCGGGAGGCGAGGCCTCCCGGTTTTTGCGTCTTCATTTTGGTAGTATC